>DALZRX010000102.1:0-10803 GCA_032015805.1 Achromobacter sp. | reverse complement strand
CGGTCTGCAGGCGCGCGCCCAGTCGGGCAACACCTGGACGCTGGCCCCCGTGCCGGCCTCGACGGGCGATACGCACACGCTGGCGCCGGTCACGGTGACGGGCATGTCGGACAGCGCCTACGGGCCCACGGTCGGTTACGTGGCCACCGCCAGCGCCAGCGCCACCAAGACCGACATCCCGCTGATCGAGACGCCGCAGTCGGTGTCCGTGGTCACGCGCGAGCAGATGACCGAACAGGGCGCGCAAACGCTGAACCAGGTGCTGCGCTACACGGCTGGCGTTGCCACCGAATCGCGCGGCGCCACGGCGACCCGCCTGGACCAGTTCAACGTGCGTGGCTTTTCGGCGTCCACCTATCTGGACGGACTGCGCGTGTTCGGCGGCCGCGATGCGCTGCCCCAGGTGGATGCCTTCCGCCTTGAGCGCGTGGATGTGCTCAAGGGACCGGCGTCGGTCATGTACGGGCAGGGCGGCCCGGGCGGCGTGGTGAACCAGGTCAGCAAGCGGCCGCTCGAAGAGCCGCTGCGCGAAGTGGAGCTGCAGGTCGGCAACTACGATTTCCGCCGCGCCAACTTCGACTTCGGCGGGCCCATCGACGAAGAGGGCAAGTATCTGTACCGCCTGGTCGGCTCGGGCTACATGTCGGACGGGCAGGTGCGCGACACGAAGGAGCGCCGCTACTTCGTGTCCCCGGCGTTCGCCTGGAAGCCCAATGCGGACACGTCGCTGACCATCCTGACCAACTTCCAGCACGACCCCGACATGGGCTCGTACGGCGCCGTGCCGGCGATGCGCACCCTGCTGCGTGCGCCGGACGGCTTCCGCCTGCCGGCCGATTACTACGATGGCGACGCCAATTTCGAAAAGAGCGATCGCAAGAGCTATTCGCTGGGCTACATCCTGGATCACCGCTTCAACGACACCTTCAAGGCGTCGCAAAGCCTGCGCTGGACGCACTCGGACGCCAAGTACCGCAGCGTCTACGGCGCAATGACGAACTACTACGGCTACACGGACAGCACCTACCTGTACCACCAGCGGGCGTCGATCGCGACGGACGTCGACGTGGGCGCGCTCACCATCGACAACAACCTGCAGGCGACTTTCAACACGGGCAAGATTGGCCACAACGTGCTGGTCGGCTTTGACTACCAGCACGTCAAGACCGACACGCTGTCGGGTTTTGGCTCCGCGCCGCCGCTGTACGTGAAGAACCCCAACAATTTCCAGAACATTCCCGTGCCCGCGTTCTCCAGCGACGCAAGCACCACGCAATACCAGACGGGCGTGTACTTCCAGGACCAGATCAAGATCGACCGCCTGTCGTTCCTGCTCGGCGGCCGCTACGACTGGTCGCGCAACGTGGGCGAGACCCGCGCGATTGCCTCTGGCCGCGTCACGCCATCTAAGCTGAACGCGGAAGCCTTCTCGGGCCGGATCGGCGCCATCTACAACTTCGACAACGGTGTGGCGCCGTACTTCAGCTATTCGGAATCCTTCGAGCCGCAGTCCGGCACGGGCTGGAACGACACGCCGTTCAAGCCCATCGAAGGCAAGCAGTACGAGGTCGGCATCAAGTACCAGCCGCCGGGCTCGTCCACGCTGCTGACGTTCGCGGCCTTCGACATCCGCCGCGAGAACATGACGACCACGGACCCGGATCCGACCCACGTTTGCGGCACGGCGGGCGGCCGTTGCTCGATCCAGGCGGGCGAGCTGCGCACGCAGGGCATCGAACTCGAAGCCAAGACCGAGCCGATGCGCGGCCTGTCGCTGATCGCCGCCTACTCGATCATGAACAACGAGTACACCAAGGCCTATCCGAACACGACGGGCTTCGACCTGACCGGCAAGACCCCGGCCGCGCTGCCGTCGCAGCAGGCTTCGGCGTGGGCGCGCTACCAACTGCAGGAAGGGCCGCTCGCTGGCCTGGGCGTGGGCGGCGGCGTGCGCTACATCGGGTCGTCGTACGCCAACGAGGCGAACACGCTGAAGGTGCCGAAGGTCACGCTGGTGGACCTGATGCTGGACTATGACCTTGGACGCGCCTCGCCCGCGCTCAAGGGCATGCAGGTCGCGCTGAACGTGCAGAACCTGTTCGACAAGGAGTACATCGCGTCGTGCTCCGGCGAATCCTGGTGCTGGTTCGGCTACCAGCGCTCCATCAAGGCCAGCCTGCGGTATCGCTGGTAATCAATGGGAAGGGCGGCCAGGCTGGCCGCCTTTTCTTTTTGCGCGCCGAACTGCCATTCCCTGCTTAACGAGAATCGTTATAATTCAGGCCTTATTTAGGGAAGGGCGGATAAGCTCGCATACCCGTCCCTTTTCAGGGGCCGCAAGGTCCCCCCAACCACCCCAAGACAACGTGAAAGCTCCCGCAGCCGGCGCAGGCATGATGCGCTACAGAATGGCCGTCCTCTCCCGTGCGACGGCCGCCATCCTCGGCGGCTATGCCCTGGCTTCGGCAGCGGCCGCCTGTCTGGCGGTGTGGCTGCCCCTGGGGCGGTCGGACGCGGTCACCGTGGCGCAGTTGATGTCATTCGTGGTCTATTCCTGCGGCGTGATCTGGGTGTTCGCGACGCGCAGCGCCTGGCGCGCGTGGGCCGGCATCCTCGGTCCCGCAGCGCTGCTGGGCGGATTGTTCCTTGCGCATCGGCTGGTGGGGGCCGCATGAAGGCTGCACAGTCCAAGCATCCCGGCGAAGAGGGCCTGCGCCAGTCCATGTCCTGGCTGCACACGTGGGCCGGCCTGATCTTCGGCTGGGTGCTGTTCGCCATGTTCCTGACCGGCTCGCTGGCCTTCTTCCGGCCCGAGATCACGCGCTGGATGCAGCCCGAGATCCAGGTGCAGCCGGCGCCCGCCGTGCAGGCCGTCGCAACGGCGCAGCGGTATCTGGCCGAACACGCGCCCGACGCCAAGCGCTGGTTCATCGCGCCGCCCTCGGATCGCGAGCCGCTCATCCAACTGCTGTACCAGGTCCCCAAGCCCAAGCCGGGCGAACGCGGTTTCGTGCGCGTCAAGCTGGATGCGGCCACCGGCCAGGCCGTGACGGCGCGCCAGACGCGTGGCGGCGACTTCTTCTATCGCTTCCATTTCGAACTGGAAACCGCATTTCCGTGGGGACGCTGGCTGGCCAGCATTGCGGGCATGTTCATGCTGGTGGCGATCATCAGCGGCATCATCACGCACAAGAAGATATTCACGGACTTCTTCACCTTCCGGCCCAGGAAGGGCGGCCAGCGCGCCTGGATGGACGGACACAATGTGCTGTCGGTGCTTGGGCTGCCGTTTCACCTGATGATCACCTTCAGCGGGCTGGTGCTGTTCATGGTGATGCTGATGCCGGCAGGCATCCAGGCCGTCTACGACAATCCGCGCCAATACACGAACGAGGTCTTCAAGGCCAACACGATCACGCCGCCGCTGAACCAGCCCGCGCCGCTCGTGGACATCGCGCCGCTGGTGGAACAGGCGCAGCAGCATTGGCAGGGCCGGCTTGGCCGGGTGACCGTCAACAATCCCGGCGACGCGGGCGCCACCATCACGCTCATCCGCAACGTGGGGGACGGCGTGTCGTATGGCCTGCTCGCGCCCTTCATGCGCTTTGACGGCGTGACGGGTGCGCTGCAGGACTCAGAGGACGACCACAGCGCGACCGTGGTGACCACCGGCGTGATCACCGGCCTCCACCTGGGCCTGTTCGCCGAACCGTTGCTGCGCTGGTTCTATTTCATCGTCAGCCTGGCCGGCACGGCCATGGTGGCCACGGGCCTCGTGCTGTGGATTGCCAAGCGCCGCCAGAAGGCTCGGCCTGGCGATGGGCGCGAAGCGTTCTCGCTGCGCCTGGTCGATGGCCTGAACGCGGGCACCATCGCGGGCGTCGTTACCGGTGTGGCTGCGATGTTCCTGGCCAACCGGCTGCTGCCCGCCGACATGCCCGGCCGTCAGGTCTGGGAGGTGCGTGCCTTCTTCATTGCCTGGGGCCTGTCGCTGGTCTACGCCTTTCTGTTTCAGCGGCGCAAGTGGCAGGACCTGCTGGCGATCGCCGCGGTTGCGTTGGCGCTGGTGCCCGTGGTCAATGCGCTGACCACGCACCGTCACCTGGGTATCTCTCTGCCGCAGGGCGACTGGGTGATGGCGGGCTTCGACCTGACTTGCCTGGCAAGCGCGCTGCTCTTTGGATGGATGGCGCGCAAGGCCGCCCGGGCGCGCACGGCGCCGGCTAGAACGGCGGGCAAGCCGCGCGCCGCGCGCAGCGAGGCTGTCAAGGCCAAGACGGCCGTGGGCGCTGCGTCTTCCTCTGCAGGTTCCCCGGCTGCCGCGTCTTCCTCTGCCGCGTCTTCCTCTGCCGCGTCTTCCTCTGCCGCGTCCTCCGCTGCTGCTTCGTCCGCCGCCGCGTCCTCCGCTGCCCCTTCCTCCGACCCGCACCAGCCGGCCGTTCCCGCCGCCGTGCACCGGACCGCTTTTGAACCGCGAGGTGATACGCCATGACGCTCGCCGCCTTCTGCCTGGCCTATGCGGGATTTTCCGCGCTGTGCCTGGGCATGGATCGTCACTACGAAGACCTGTTCGACCGCGCGATGCCGCGCCGGCATCGTCTGCCGCTGCGGCTGTTCGGCTGGACGGCGCTGGCGCTGTCGTTGTGGGCGTCGGCTGCGGTCTGGGGCTGGAGTTACGGGACGGTCGAATGGATCGGCATCCTCAGCATCGCCGGCCTGCTGCTGATCTGGTTCCTGACGTTCCGGCCGCGCGCCGCGCTGACCGCGGGCGGCCTGTGCGCCATCGCGGCGCCGGTGCTGGCGGTGTTGTAGGCGCCGCGCCGGCACGGGCAGGGCTGCGCCGTGGCACGTTACACTCAGGGCTTCCCCTAGCAACCGCCTTCACGCCTCATGAACACCCGCGTCCTTACCGGCATCACCACGACTGGAACTCCCCATCTCGGCAACTACGCGGGCGCGATCCGTCCGGCGGTTCAGGCCAGTACGCAGCCCGGCGTGGACGCTTTTTTCTTTTTGGCGGATTACCACGCGCTGATCAAGTGCGACGACCCGGCGCGTGTGGCGCGCTCGCGCCTTGAGATCGCGGCCACGTGGCTCGCGGTGGGCTTGGACCCCGAGCGCGTGACGTTTTACCGCCAGTCCGACATCCCCGAAATTCCCGAACTGAGCTGGTTGCTGACCTGCGTGACCGCCAAGGGCCTGATGAACCGGGCGCACGCCTACAAGGGCTCGGTGGACCAGAACGTGGCCAAGAACGTGGATCCCGACGACGGCATCACCATGGGGCTCTTTTCGTATCCCATCCTGATGGCCGCCGACATCGTCATGTTCAACGCGAACAAGGTGCCCGTGGGGCGCGACCAGATCCAGCATCTGGAAATGGCGCGCGACATCGCGCAGCGCTTCAACCACCTGTACGGGCGCGAGTACTTCACGCTGCCCGAAGTGGTCATCGAAGAGGACGTGGCCACGCTGCCCGGGCTGGACGGCCGCAAGATGTCCAAGAGCTACAACAACACCATTCCGCTGTTCGAAGGCGGCAAGAGCGCACTGCGCACCTCGGTGATGCGGATCGTGACCGATTCGCGCGAGCCCGGTGAACCCAAGGACGCCGAATCCTCCCATCTGTACACGCTCTACCGTGCGTTCGCCACGGCCGAGCAATCCGCCGCATTCCGCCAGCAGCTTGAAGCCGGCATGGGCTGGGGCGACGCCAAGCAGATGCTGTTCGAGCATCTGGAGACCTTGCTGGCGCCGATGCGCGAAAAGTACGTCGACCTCATCGCCAATCCCGCCCGCATCGAAGACATCCTGCAGGCCGGCGCGGCCAAGGCGCGCAAGCTCGCCGTTCCGTTCATGCAGGAACTGCGCGAGGCCGTGGGCCTGCGCAGCCTGGGCGCCGCCGCCACGGCGGGCAAGGGCGCCCAGGGCAAGAAAGAAAAGTCCAAGGGCGCGCGGTTCGTCAGCTTCCGCGACGAGGACGGGGGCTTCCGCTTCCGTTTGCTGGCGGCCGATGGCGAAGAGCTGTTGCTGTCCCAGCGCTTTGCCGATCCCAAGGAAGCGGGCGCGCTGATGCGCCGCCTCCAATCCGAACCGGCTGACAGCGTCCTGCAGGCCAACGCGCAGGGCTATGCGGCGGTGATCGATGGCGTGACGGTCGCCACCGCGCCTGCCGGCGTGCAGGGCGAGCCTGCCGCGCTGATTGCGCGCACGCGCGAAGCGCTGCTCTCGCTGGCGCAGGAATAAGCGGTAGAAGAAAACGGCGCGGGCAATCCGCGCCGTTGCGCATTCAGTTCAGGCGCGCGCTGGCGACAATGCGTCCGCCCACCACCTGAAAGCGCTGCACGCGGCTCTGGCCCGCGACTTCAAGCAGGTCGCCGTCCGAGTAGCCCGTGACGTTCGGGCAGTCGAGCCATTCCGGATTGATGAACGGAAAGTACTTCAGCGTGCCGCTGCCCTGGCTGGCGAAGTCGAATGTGGTGTTGGCGACGACCTCGGGATCCCACTGGCTGGCGTCGTAGGTGATCACGCATCCGGCACCGATGCGGTAGACGATGCTGGCGCCCATGCTGGCAAAGCCCAATGCGCCGACGTGCAATTGCGCGCCGTTGCGCAGTTCGATGATCCGGCTGCCCAGGCGCTCCAGCGTGACGTGTTTGAAAGTGACCTCGGCGCCGTCGACGATCAGGTGCGAATACTGGCTTAGCGTGACATCGCCGTAGATGCCGCTAGGGGCGGCTTCCTTTTCGGTGAGGATCGCGGTTTCGTTGGCGGCAAGGAAGATGGTGGTGAGCATGGCGGACGGATCTCCGGGCTATCAGGGGGCGCGCTCTTGTTCTTATGCTGCTCCCCGATAGACGTTTCGCGCTGTAGCTCGCCTGACCGCGGGTGTTTGTGTCGACGGTGACCGCCACGGAGGGCGGTTTTTATTATTTGGACACAATTAGATATTTTCACTTATTTCTGACGTTTCGAACTGATCGATCACAACGAAATCTGGGGTTCTACGGGTAAGCCCTAGGCGCTACAAGCAGACGCACAAAAAAATCCCGGCGCATGGAGCGCCGGGATCTGGGCAAATCAGCGGATCGAGAGCATCAGCGCTTGAGTTTCGCGAACGCGTCGGCCATTGCGCTGTTCATCGAAGCGGCGCCACCGGCTGCGTTGCGGCCGCCGTCGCCCTGGCGCCGGGGGCGGTCGCCACCCTTGGGCGCATCGGCGCTACGGCGGGCCGGCGCGGCGGTGTCATTCAGGCGCATGGTGAGCGCGACGCGCTTGCGCGCCGCATCCACTTCCAGCACCTTCACGCTGACCGTCTGGCCGACGCGCACTACGTCGCGCGGGTCCTTGACGAACTTCTCGGCCAGCGCCGAGATGTGGACCAGGCCGTCCTGGTGCACGCCGATGTCGACGAACGCGCCGAAGTTGGCCACGTTGGTGACCACGCCTTCCAGCACCATGCCGGGGTACAGGTCGTTCAGCGTTTCCACGCCTTCCTTGAATTGCGCCGTCTTGAACTCCGGGCGCGGGTCGCGGCCGGGCTTTTCGAGTTCGGCGAAGATGTCCTTCACCGTCGGCAGGCCGAAGCGTTCGTCGGTGAAATCCGACGGCGACACGCCCTTCAGGGCCTCGCGCTGGCCGATGATCTGCTTCACCTCGGCCTTGATCTTCGCGACGATGCGCTCGACGACCGGATAGGCTTCCGGGTGAACGGCGGACGCGTCCAGCGGGTTGTCGCCATGAGGTACGCGCAGGAAGCCGGCGGCCTGTTCAAACGCCTTGTCGCCAAAGCGAGGCACCTTGCGCAGGATCTCGCGCGTGGGGAAGGCGCCGTTCTCGTCGCGGAAGGCGACGATGTTCTTGGCCAGCAGCGAGTTCAAACCGGATACGCGGGCCAGCAGGGCGGCGGACGCCGTGTTCACGTCCACGCCCACGGCGTTCACGCAGTCTTCAACCACCGCGTCCAGCGAGCGCGCAAGTTCGCGCTGGTTGACGTCGTGCTGGTACTGCCCCACACCAATGGCCTTGGGATCGATCTTTACCAGCTCGGCCAGCGGGTCCTGCAGGCGGCGCGCGATGGACACGGCGCCGCGCAGCGTCACGTCCAGATCGGGGAATTCCAGGGCGGCGGTTTCCGATGCGGAATACACCGAGGCGCCGGCTTCGGAGACCACCACGCGGGTGACCTTCAGGTCGGGGAAACGCTCCATCATGTCGCCCACGAGCTTTTCGCTTTCACGCGAGGCCGTGCCGTTGCCGATGGCGATCAGGTCCACCTTGTGGCGTGCCACCAGCGCGGCCAGCGTGTTGATCGTGCCGTCGCGATCACGGCGCGGTTCGAACGGGTACACCGTGGTCGTGTCGACGACCTTGCCGGTCTGGTCGATGACCGCCACCTTGCAGCCGGTGCGGATGCCGGGGTCAAGGCCGAGCACGGCCTTGGGACCGGCGGGAGCGGCCAGCAGCAGGTCCTTCAGGTTGGCGGCGAACACGCGGATGGCCTCGGCCTCGCCGCTTTCGCGCAGGCGTCCGACCAGTTCGCTTTCGAATGCCGTCAGGAGCTTCACGCGCCAGGTCCAGCGGCACACTTCGCCAAGCCAGCGCGCACGCGGCGTTGCGTCCAGCGCGAAAAGACCGTTGCCCAGCTTCAGGAAATTGGCGATACGCGCCACGCACGGGTGCGGGGTCTGCGCTTCGAGGTCCGCCTCGAGCCCCAGGCGCAGCTCGAGCACGCCCTGTTGGCGGCCGCGCAGCAGCGCCAGGATGCGGTGCGAGGGCAGGGTGCGCAGCGGCTCGTTGAAGTCGAACCAGTCGCGGAAATTTGCGCCCTCGGTTTCCTTGCCCTCGATCATCTTCGAGTACAAGAGACCGGTGGACCACAGGTGCTCGCGCATGTCGGCCAGCAGGTCGGCATTTTCAGCGTAGCGTTCGGCGAGGATGTCGCGCGCCCCATCCAACGCCGCCTTGGCGTCGTTGATGGCCGCTTCGGGATTCAGGTATTGGGCAGCCAGCGCCGCGGGATCGCAGGCCGGGTCGGCCAGGATGGCATCGGCCAGCGGTTCGAGGCCGGCTTCGCGGGCGATCTGGGCGCGCGTGCGGCGCTTGGGCTTGTACGGCGCGTACAGGTCTTCCAGGCGCTGTTTGGTGTCGGCGGAGGCGATTTCCTGCTGCAGGTCCGCTGTCAGCTTGCCCTGCTGCGAAATGGATTCCAGGATGGCGCCGCGGCGCTCTTCGAGTTCGCGCAGGTAGCCCAGGCGGACCTCCAGATTGCGCAGCACGGTGTCGTCCAGGGCGCCGGTCGCTTCCTTGCGGTAGCGGGCGATGAAGGGCACGGTTGCGCCGTCATCCAGCAGTTCCACCGCCGCAGCGATCTGTGAGGCGCGGGCGCCCAGCTCGGTGGCGAGCTGCGCGACGATGCGGGCGTTGTCGACGCCGGTGGCGACGTTCGTGATAGTGGAAGTTTCAGGCATCTCTATACGACGGCAAAAAGGGAAAACGAGGGGCGGATTGTGCCATAAGCCGTTGTTACGGAACGTGCCGGAAGGGACTGATCCGTCCCTCTGGCAACGGCGTTGCGGTGGTCAGCAAGCAGGAAATTTTGGCGGCAGCGGGTATCATTTGGGGCTCTCCATTAGGCTGCTGTAATGCTGGACCTGGACATATCCGAATTCTTTGACGAGGACGGGCCTTTGGCCACGGCCTTGCCCGGCTACAAGCCGCGCCCATCGCAGGTAGAGCTGTCGCAAGCCATCGGCCAGGCCATCCAGGACCGCGCCACGCTGGTGGCCGAGGCGGGCACCGGTATCGGCAAGACCTGGGCGTACCTTGTACCCGCGTTCATCCAGGGCGGCAAGGTGCTCATTTCCACCGGCACGCGCACCCTGCAGGACCAGCTTTTTGCACGCGACCTGCCGCGCGTGCGCGCGGCGCTGGCCGCGCCCGTCACGGCCGCGCTGCTCAAGGGCCGCGGCAATTATGTCTGCCATTACCACCTCGAGCGCCTGCAGGGCGACGAGCGCGCCCTGAAGTCCCGCTCCGAGATCCAGCAGCTTCGCCAGATCCAGGTGTTCGCGGGCATCTCCAAAACGGGCGACCGCGGCGACCTCGCGCAGGTGCCCGAAGACGCCGACATCTGGCAACGCGTCACGTCCACCCGCGAAAACTGCCTGGGCCAGGAATGCCCCCGCATCCGCGATTGCTTCGTCGTCAAGGCCCGCCGCCAGGCGCAGGAGGCCGACGTCGTCGTCGTCAATCATGCGCTCTTCATGGCCGACCTGATGCTGCGCGAAGAAGGCGTCACGGACCTGCTGCCCGAAGCCGACACCGTCATCTTCGACGAAGCCCATCAATTGCCCGACACCGCCACGCGCTTTTTGGGCAGCAGCGTGTCCACGCACCAGTTGATGGACTTCGGCCGCGCGCTGGAAGTCGCGGGGCTGGCCTATGCGCGCGAAGCCGCCAAATGGAGCGACGTCAGCCGCCACCTGGAAACCGCCGCGCGCGAGTTGCGACTGGTCTGTGCGCCGCTGGACAAGATGCCGGGCCGCAAGGCCACGTTCGAGGCCATCCCCAATCCCGAAGAATTCGACGTGGCGCTGCTGTCGCTGCACGAGGCCGTGGACAGCGCCACCAAGGCGTTGGGGGCGGTCGCCGAAAAGCACCCGGACCTCCTTACGGCCGCGCGCATGGGCGCCGAGATCTCGGTCAAGCTCAAGCGGTGGGCAACGCCTGGCCGCAGCGGCGCCGGCCAGGACGACGAGGGTTGGGGCCGCGACGACCAGGCGCCCGGGCAAAGCCCGCTGG
>DALZRX010000101.1:0-10849 GCA_032015805.1 Achromobacter sp. | reverse complement strand
GGCCCCGCTGCTGGCAGCCCGCAGCGGCCGGGCGGAAGCGGCCTCACCTTCAGCCGCCTTTGCCTACACGCTCACCGACGCGCAATGGCGCGAACGCCTGACGCGTGAACAGTATCAGGTGCTGCGCCGCGACGGCACGGAACGGCCCTACTCGAGCCCGCTCAACGACGAGCACCGCAAAGGCACGTTCGCCTGCGCGGGCTGCGAACACCCCTTGTTCTCCTCGTCGACCAAGTTCGACAGCGGCACCGGCTGGCCGAGCTTCTGGCAGCCCCTGCCCAACGCGGTCGGCGAAATCCGCGACCGCAGCTTCGGCATGGTGCGCACCGCCGTGCATTGCGCCAACTGCGGCGGCCATCTTGGCCACGTGTTCGACGACGGCCCTCGCCCCACCGGCCTGCGCTATTGCATGAACGGCGTGGCGATGACCTTCGCCCCGCAGGCCTGACTTGCGCTTCGCTTTCGTACAAGGACCCCACACCATGTCCACGCTCCCAACGATCCGCCGCCTGTGCGCCGCGCTAGCGGCTGCAGGCGGTCTCCTGGCCTCAACCGCCGCGCCGGCCGCCGAACGCGCCTTCATCATTCCTCCGCCCGCCACGGACCCGGCCGCAAATCCCGCCGCTGAAACCGCCACGCAAGAAAAGGCCGTCATCGCCGGCGGCTGCTTCTGGGGCGTGCAAGCCGTCTTCCAGCACGTCAAGGGCGTGAACAACGCCGTTTCCGGCTACGCCGGCGGCCAGGCCGGCTCCGCGAACTACAACGCTGTCAGCGGAGGCCGCACCGGCCACGCCGAAGCGGTGGAGATCACCTACGACCCCAGGCAGGTCAGCTACGGGCAGTTGCTGCAGATCTATTTCTCGGTCGCGCATGACCCCACCCAGCTCAACCGCCAGGGCCCCGATCACGGCACGCAGTACCGCTCCGCCGTTTTTCCGGCCAATGACAGTCAGCGCAAGGTGGCCGAGGCGTACATCGCGCAGTTGAACAAGGCGGGGGTGTACCCGAAGGCGCTGGCCACCACCATCGAACCGCTGCAGGCGTTCTATCCCGCCGAGGATTATCACCAGGACTACCTGGTGCGGAATCCAAACAGCCTGTACATCGTGATCAACGACATTCCGAAGGTGGAAAATCTGGCGAAGACGTTTCCGGACCGGTGGCAGGACAAGCCGGTGTTGGTGAGCGGGAAAGGCAGATAGCGCTTGAACAAGCCATTCCGGAAGGCAGAGTAAAATCCGCCTCCCATGCGCTTTTCCGACTTCGACCAACGCCTTGCCGCTCTCGGCGCCCTGCCCGTCCACCGCGGCAGGGTCGCGCGCGTCTGGCTAAAAGGGCAAGCGCTCGACACCGGCACTCGCCGGCGTAGTGCCGAGAATTTTTTGCCCCTCCCAGTGCGCGAGGCCATTCCCGCCTTGACGGCGGAACTGGATGGGCTCGCGCGCGTCCGCTCCGAACATGCTGGCAGCGACGGCTCGCGATTGCTCGTCGAACTTGCCGACGGGCAGATGGTGGAAAGCGTGCTGTTGCCGCGCGACGGGCTCTGCGTCTCCACCCAGGTCGGCTGCGCCGTCGGCTGCCGCTTCTGCATGACCGGCAAGAGCGGCCTGATCCGCCAGGTCACCAGCATGGAAATCCTCGCGCAAGTCGTGTTGGGGCGGCGTCTGCGCGCCGTGAAGAAAGTTGTATTCATGGGCATGGGGGAACCCGCGCACAATCTGGACAATGTGCTCGAAGCCATCGATCTGCTCGGTACGGAAGGCAATATCGGCCACAAGAACCTGGTGTTCTCCACCGTGGGCGACCTGCGGGTGTTCGACGCCCTGCCCCGGCAACGGATCAAGCCCGCGCTGGCGCTGTCGTTGCACACGACCAAGGCCGATCTGCGCGAACACCTGCTGCCGCGCGCGCCAAAGATCGCGCCGGAAGATCTGATTGAACTGGGCGAGCGTTACGCCCGCGACACGGACTATCCGATCCAGTATCAATGGACGCTGCTCAAGGGCGTCAACGACGGCGACGACGAACTGGATGCACTCGTACGGCTGCTCAAGGGCAAGTACGGCGTGCTCAATGTCATTCCCTTCAATAGTCTGGAAGGCGATGACTACCAGCGCCCCGATGCCGAGCGCATCCGCGAGATCGTCCGCCACCTGCACAGCCGGGGCGTCCTGACCAAGATCAGGAATAGCGCGGGGCAGGACGTGGACGGCGGCTGTGGCCAGTTGCGCGCGCGCGCCGTCGGCGCACCGCAGGTAGTCGAACTGCGCCGCAAGCCGGCCTCACATTCCCATGCCGATCACCGGCACGCGCCCCGCTGACAGCGCTGCATCGCGGGGGGCAGCAGGCGCAGTTCGCGACGCGCGCCTTACATGGTCGGCTGCGGAATCGGGGTGTCGTTCGATACCGTGCCGTTAATGCGAGCCGGGCAACCGGATAGACCCCATTTGGTCACCATGCCTTTCTCGATCATGAATTTCTCCACGCACACGTGGTAAGCAGAAATTGGGCCATAGATTTCTTCGTACGAAATAATCCGCGCGCCGCTTTCCAGCGTGTAGCTCTTCTTGGGGGGCCCCCACTTGGAAACCAATTGCTCTTCCGTGCTGCCAACCCAGGCTGCATTGACGTCGTTGTAGGTTTTATTCCGCTTGCCCGTCAGCATGCTCATCTGTGCAGAAGTACATCCCGCGAGTAGCGCCGGCAGAACCACAAGCAGTGCGATTTTTTTCATATTTACCGTTACCCCAAAGTTCGACGACTGAGACTTGAGTGCTTGAACGCGGCGCGTCATTGAGAATGATTTTCTGCGCGCCTGCGTCATGCCCGGTGTAAACCGGACCCGAAAGGTGCCCTCACCCGTAATGATTTTGAGGCGCCAATGTATCAGAAACCTCCGCGCACATTATCGTTTTGCCGAATGAAGGCGTGGATGCCGTTATACCTGCCGCGTTGCCGTGTTTACCGGAGCATTATTGGGCAGCGTGCCAATAAATAATGGTTTATGCCTGCGCCCGCAGCCAATCGGCCACTGCCTGAACCGCCCCCGCCGGCGCCTTTTCCCCAAACATCGCCAAGTGATAGGTATGCCCGTCGATCTCGGGCCCGAACGGCTGTACCAGATGACCCGCCTGCAGCTCATCGTGCACCAGCGCCAAGCTGACCAACGCAATCCCGTGCCCCGCCACGGCCGCCTGTATCGCGTGACCTTCGTCGGAAAACCGTAGCTGCCCGGCCTGCGGCGGCAAGGGACGATTGGCGACCGCAAACCAACGCTCCCACGTGGGATTTTCGGGTTGCGCCCGCTTCCAGTCGAAGCGGATCAACGGCACCCGCTCAAGATCGTCCGGCGACACGACGCCGAGGCGGGGATTGGCCACCGGCGCAAACCTGTCGGTGAAGAGCGGTTGTGTCAGCAAGCCAGGGTACGGCCCGCGGCCATAGCGGATGGCGATGTCGACCGAGGACGAACGCAGGTCGACGAGGTCGTCGCTGGCCTGCAACTGCAGGTCGATATCGGGATGCCGTCGCCGGAAATCGGCCATGCGCGGCACCAGCCACTTCACGGTGAAGGCATTGGTGGCGGAAATGGTGACCTGCGCCCGCGTGGACTGTTGCGTCAGGCGCGCCAGGGTGGTCTCGAACTTGTCGAAGCCGTCGCGCAGCACCGGGTAGAGCTGCGCCCCGGTATCGGTCAGTGTGACCTTGCGCACCTGGCGATCGAACAGCGTAAGGCCCGTTCCCGCTTCCAGCGCGCGAATCTGATGGCTGACGGCGGTTGGGGTGACGGCAAGTTCTTCGGCGGCCGCCTTGAAGCTGCCCAGGCGCGCGGCGGCTTCAAATGCGCGTAACGCGGAAAGTGGAAGGGATCGGCGTTGCATGGGGTTCGCGTATAGATGAGTTTTTTTCGTCTTATAGCTGACAAACGAACCTTTGTCACCGGCAGCCGGCGAACCTACATTGACACTACTGGCCGGCGTCCCACTCCCCTAACCCCCCGGCCGCACATGGATGAAGGAATTCGCATCATGCTCAAACAGATCATCACCCAGCCCGACAACTACGCGCCATTCCTGCTGTCGCAGGGCATCCAATTCGGGAATCTGCTTTTCATCTCGGGTCAGGCCGGGGCCGCCGACGACGGAAAGATCGTGGAAGGCGGCTTTCTGGCCCAAGGCGAGCAGGCGTTCCGAAACCTGCGCCGCGCGCTGGAAGCCGGTGGTTCCAGCCTGAAGGACGTCATCAAGGTCACGATCTTTGTCACCGACATGCAGCACTTCGACGACGTGGTCGCGCTGCGCCGCCGCTTTTTCTCCGCGCCCTACCCGGCCGACACGATTGCGGAGATCAAGGCGCTCTACGATCCCGCCGCGATGATCGAGATCGAGGCCATCGCCGCGGTCCGCCATGCGGAGGACCGGTGAGATGAACACGATCACCGATCGTCTGCAAAGCCACGTGCCAACCACGACCGCCAACCTGTTCGCGCCGCTGCGCGTAGGACCACTGAACCTGCCCAACCGACTGGCCGTCGCACCCATGACGCGGGTCAGCGGCACGGCGGACGGTCACACCACCGACCAGATGGCCGACTACTACGAGGCTTTCGCCGCGGGCGGCTTCAGCCTGGTCATCACCGAAGGCATCTACACGGACAAGGCCCATGCGCAGGGCTACCTGTTCCAGCCGGGCCTGTCCGACGACGCCCAGCGCGATGCGTGGCGGCCCGTGGTGGACCGGGTGCATGCGCAGGGCGGCCGCATCATTGCGCAACTCATGCATGCCGGCGCGCTGTCGCAGGGCAATCCGCATCGTTCGGCGACCAAGGGTCCTTCAGCCGTGTTGCCCGCCGGTCAGCAGATGACCTTCTATCGGGGCCAGGGACCGTACCGGATGCCGGAAGCGATGACGATCGATGAGATCGCCCAGGTGGTGGAGAGCTTCGGACAAGCGGCGCGCCGGGCGCAGGCAGCGGGATTCGATGGCGTCGAGATCCACGGCGCCAACGGCTATCTGCTGGACCAGTTCCTGACCGCCCACACCAATCTGCGCGACGACCGCTACGGCGGCAGCCTGGAGAATCGACTGCGCCTGACCGTGGAAGTCATCGAGGCGGCGCGCCAGTCCACGTCGGGCGGTTTCGTCGTGGGCGTGCGCAGCTCGCAGGGCAAGGTGAATGACTTCACGCACAAGTGGCAAGGCGGGGAGGACGACGCGGCGCGCATCTTCGGCACGCTTGGCGCTGCGCCCATCGATTATCTGCACACCACGGAATTCGAGGCCTGGCGCCCCGCGTTCGGTGCGGACGGTCCCAGTCTTGCGGCGTTGGCGCGCCGGCATGTGCCGGTGCCGGTGCTGGCGAATGGATCCCTGCACGAGACGATGCAGGCCGCGTCCCTGCTGGCAAGCGGGGATGCGGACTTCGTTTCATTGGGCCGCGGCGCACTCACGCATGCCGACTGGCCAGCAAGGCTGCGCGCTGGCGTGCGGCACGCGGCATTCGACCGGGGACTGCTTGCGCCGATCGCGGACCTGGACAATGCGGCTCGCCATCGCGGGGCGGGTGCTCTCGGGGTCGAGAGCGCCGCGACCTGATAAACGGTGGTTCAGCGGGGATGCAGCAAGGACTGGTAGATCCACGTACCGATGCCGGTGATCGCGGCGTCTCCATGCGGCATTCCCATTACCTGCAGCCCAAGCGGCAAACCATCGACCGCCATCAGCGGCACGTTGATCGCGGGTGCGCCGAGCAGTGACGACGCGCAGGCAAAGGAGACATCCCCCGTCGGATACTTGCTGTCGCGGATGTCCGCCGCGATCGGCGCCGGGCCGCAGGCGTTCAGGCTCACCAGCGCGTCGCATTGCGTGGCCAGCGCCGCCAGGCATTGGCGGGCGTGCTCGCGCAGGAGCAGGCATTCGCGATACTCCGCCAGCGTCATGCCACGGCCGCTTTCAAGTTGCCGCACCAGGCTGGGACCCAGCGTGCGGGGATGGTTGTCCACGAGGTTGGCCAGCGACCAGCGTTGCTCCCAGGAGATGAGTCTCAAGGACAGGGGCGCCGCCTGCGAAATGGCGCGTTCCAGCGCGTCGACCAGGGCCGAGTCGCCGCGCCGGATGATCTGCACGCCTTGCCGGGACAGGTTGTCGACGCATGCCTCGAACGCCTCACGTGCCTTCCGCTCCGCACGCGCCCAGCCCTCGGTCTCCAGCGCGACCAGTCGTCCGGGCTTGTGCACCGCGGGTGGCTGCAGCGGGCCGTACAGGCCCGGATGACCGGGATCGCCGCCGGCACGCTGGGCGATTTCCGCGGCCGCCGTCCACATGTCCTCGACGGAATTGGCATGGATTCCGATATGCGCCTGACTCAACCCCAACCGCTCGCCGCGATTGAGCGCGCCGAAGGTCGGTTTCAAGGCCCAGTTGGCATTGAAGCTGGCCGGCCGCAAGACGGAGCCCACGAGCTGCGAGCCGATGGCCATGGGCACCATGTTGGCGCCCACGACAGCGGCCGACCCGCTGGAAGATCCGCCCGGCGTGCGTCGAGGATCAAACGGATTGGTCGTCGGGCCCGGGTCGAGAAACCCCAGCGCTGTTGTAACGGTCTTGCCCACGATGATCGCGCCGGCATCGCGCAGCGCGCGAACGACGGCGCTGTCGTTCTTGGGAAAGTTGCCGTCAAAGGCCGCGCAGCCCATTTGCGTGGGCATGTCGCGCGTTTCGATCAGGTCCTTGATGCCGACAGGCATGCCGTCGATGGCCGACAGCGGGCGCCCGTCGCGATAGCGCTGGGCGCTGGCGTCTGCGGCGGCGCGCGCGCCAGTCTCGTTGAGGACGACCCAGCCCTTGAGCTGGCCCTCCCGCGTGGCAATCACGTCCAGGCAACGTTCGAGGTAATCCCGCGGCGTGTCGCGGCGTTCGGCAAAGTTGGCGCGCGCGTCATGGAACGTCAGGGCGGCGTGGGTGCTGGGGTCGTAGGTCAAGGCGTGGCTCCGGTGGGCTTATTCGCTGCTTTTGATGCCGAGCGTCCGAATCAGGGCGCTCCATCGGGCATATTCGGCGCGGAAGAACGTGTCGAATTCGGCCGGCGTGCCCGGCTGCACCAGCAGATTGATCCCCTTCAGCCGCTCCTGGATCGCCGGCTCGGCCAGGACGTCGTTCAGGTCGCGGTTGATCTTCTGCTTGATATCGTCGGGCAGGCCAGCGGGCGCAAACAGCCCGTACCAGGCCTCCAGGCGCAAGGCGGGCAGGCCGGCCTCGGTGGCGGCGGGCACGGCGGGCAAGGCATCCAGGGGCTGCGACGACGCCACGGCGTAAGCCTTGAGCTTGCCGCCCTTCACGTGATTGATGACGTTGCCGGACGCGAACTGCACCAGCAGATCGACCTCGCCGCCGATGGCGGCCATCGACGCTTCCAGCGCGCCCCGATAAGGCACGTGCATCACGTCCACGCCGGCCTCACGCTTGAAAATCTCGGTAAAGAGCTGCAGCGAGGAGCCGGAGCCGTTCGAGGCGTAGGTGTACTTGCCCGGCTCGGCGCGAAAGCGTTGGATCAGCGCGGGCAGATCGGCATCGTCGATGCCTGGACGGGTCAGCACCAGCACGGGCAGGCTGCCGATCTTGCCAATGCGCGTCAGGCCATTTTCGACATCCAGCTTGGCGTTTGGATTCAACGCGGGCAGCGTGGCCAGTTCGTTGAAGGTCAGCATCAGCGTGTAGCCATCAGGCTTGGCGCGGGCCACGTAGTCGGCGCCAATGAGCGTGCCCGCCCCCGGCTTGTTCTCCACCACGACGGCCTGCCCCCAGCGCTCCGCAAGCCTCGGCCCGATCAGGCGGGCAAGGATGTCTGCGGTTCCTCCCGGCGTGGTCGGCACCACGATGCTGACGGGACGCTGCGGATAGCCGGCGGCCGAAGCGGTTCCGGCCAGCAGCGCGGCGCCGCAAAAGGCGGCAATTCCAATCCGTCTAGCCAACGTTCTGAACATGGATTTCCCCTTGTGCTGTTCTTGGCCGCGAACTCGGGCGGCCGTGCCATCTTGGGCGTTTGCGCGGCAGCGTTCAAACGACTTTATCTATGGCACACTTAACTTTTTGTTAACTGAAACATTGCGATGACCGCCCTGCCTCCCCTCAACGCGCTGCGCTGCTTCGAGGTCGTCGGCCGCCTGGGAAGCATCACCAGCGCGGCCGAGGAACTCAGCGTGACGCCAGCCGCCGTCAGCCGCCAGATCCGCCTGCTGGAGGAACACCTGGGGCTCCGGTTGTTCCTGCGCCAGCACCGCCGCATCGTGCTCACCTCCATGGGCGCCGGGTATCACGCCGATATCGCCCGGTGGTTTGGCGGCCTGCAGCGCGCGACGTCCGAACTGGGCGAGCGTTCGCGCCGGCGCCAATTCGTCATCAAGGCGCCGCACAGCGTCGCCATGCGCTGGTTGCTGCCGCGCCTCTCGGGATTTCATCGCCAATATCCCGACATCGACGTCAAGCTCCACACCGCGGTGGACCCGCCGGACTTTGAGCGCGAGGAAGTCGACGCCGGCATCTGCATGGGCGATGGCCGGTGGCGCGGCCTTATCAGCTACAAGCTGATGGTCAATGAGCTGTTGCCGGTATGCATCCCTGACAAATGCGACCGGCTGCGCACGCCCGCCGACCTGAAGCGCGAGATCCTGCTGCATACGCTGGCCCGGCCGGATTACTGGGAGATCTGGCTCCGGGCGGCCGGCCTGAAGGAGATCGACGTCTCGCGCGGCCTGCGATATGAATCGTCTGCGCTGGCCTATGAGGCTGCGCTTGAAGGCTATGGCGTGGCGATCGCGCAAAAACCCCTGGTGCAGAAAGAGCTGGATGAAGGCCGTCTGGTCGCGCCGTTCGATCTGAGCGTCGATCTTGGCGCGCAGAGCTATTACTTCGTCCTGCCGCCCGAGGACTACAGGCACCCCTCGCCCGAACTCACACAGTTTCGCGCCTGGGTGGCGTCCTGCGCGGTGTAGCGACGCAGCGTCTAGCGTGACCCCGCGGCATTGAATCGCGCACCGTGCCAATTTGGCGGCCATGCATTCCGGCTCGGCCTCGCGTTGGGCTACAGTGCAGGGTCGCCATCCAGACCCGCAGCGTCCGCGCTGCGCATCAACGAATCAGGAGCAGTACCGCAGTGAACGACACCCCCACGCCGGACACCGATATTTCCGACGCGCCGAAGGAACAGGAAGCCAGGCTCTGGCGCGACGACGGCTGGACCGCGCGCGTCATCAAGAACGAAGACGACGACGGCTGGGCCGTCGAAATGACGCTGGACGGACAGGCCGAGCCCGCATTGGTGGGCCCGTGGACCATGGGCCGCGACAAGAAGAACCCCAAGCCGCTCGACAGCTCGGCCTTCTCGACGCTGGTCAAGACTGCCAACGAAGTCCTGCGCCGCCACGAGCAGCAGTTGCATGCCACGCTGCACAAAAGCGTGAAGATCGACGCCGCCGAAGGCCGCCTGACCGTCAAGCTGGACATCGTGCCCGACGAGGACGAGCCCTATGCCACGCTCAGCGCCTACGACGAATTCGGCGATCAGCTCGCGCAGATCCGCGTGCCGCCGTCGTACAAGCTGACCGTGCAGCGGGCGGCGGAATGGGCGGCGGGTGGTTTCGCCAAGCAGAACTGACACCCGTCGCCTGTGCACGCGCAACAGCGTGCACAGGCGGGTGGCTGCCGGATACCGCGCCGCCACGGCGCCCGGTGGCCTTAGAGCCCAAGATGATCCCGCTCATCCGCGGACGGGCGCCGACTGCTTACCCGCAACCACGCGCGTTTCGTAGAACACGGAATACCCCGTCAGCTCGCCGTAACGCGCCAGCGCGTCGGCCAGCGGCAACTGCGGAATGTCGACATCGTAAGTGGCCAGCGGCGGCGCCGCGGAGGCTGCCGGAACGCCGGCACGCGTATCCGGCAGAGGCTCGTGCGGACGGGCCGCCATCGCGCCTTCCCCGACGCCGACCCCAAGCAGCGCCATCACAGCGGCAACCACGCGTACGCGGGCAGTGGATAAAGAGACCGGAAGCAAGGGCGGGCTGACTTCATACGGGGTGAGCCAAAACCAACGACTGACCCGGCCGGACCGGGGGAAGTCCGCATGATGAGAAGCGACCGTGTAAATTGCGTGACGGTATAAAGACAGGACCGGAAGGCTGCTGCGGAATACTGCAACGTCGCGCGGTGCGCCAGCAACTGGCAGGCCGCGTTCTTGTCGCATTTGGGATAGTCGCCCTGTCGCATCCTGGTTTGGCCCTGGCGGCCGCGATCCATAGACTTGGGTTTGCCGACTGACGCGGGCCAAGAGAACACCACTCCCACCAAGTTTGCCCCGCGTCTACGGCCCCGGCTTCACCAAGAAAGCCGTGAATCGCTCAGATTGCAAAGAAGGGGAAACATGCACACCACCGAGTACGAGCGGCTGGACGGCCTTGCTCTGGCCACATTGCTTGAACGCGGCGAAGTCACGTCCGCCGAACTCATGGATTGCGCCATCGAATTGGCCGAGCGGCGCAATCCCGTCCTGAACGCCATCACCTATCCGCGCTACGAAGAATCGCGCGGCATTGCCTCCGAATGGACGCCGCGCGGGCCGTTTCGCGGCATTCCCTTCCTGCTGAAGGACTCCGGCTTCGCCCACAAGCGATTTCCGTCAAGCATCGGCTCGGCGTTGTTCAACGATTCGACCTACGCCTACGCGGCAACCGTCGCCGACCGTTTCGAGGCGGCGGGCCTGATCCCGTTCGCGCGCACCACGGTTCCCGAACTGTGCATGGCGGGCACCACCGAGGCGGTGCGCAACGGCGGCGCCTCGCCCAATCCCTGGGAC
>DALZRX010000100.1:0-10849 GCA_032015805.1 Achromobacter sp. | reverse complement strand
GCGTCCAGGGCCTGGACGCGGGCGCCGACGACTGCCTGGCCAAGCCCTTCGGCGTGAGCGAACTGCTGGCGCGCCTGCGCGTACTGTTGCGGCGCCATGGCCGGGGCGGCGCGGGCAACGCGGCCGAGATCGCATTTGGCGACGTACGCGTGGATTTCTCCCGGCGCGTCGTCGAACGCGCCGGCCAGCACGTGCACCTGACCGCGATGGAGTATCGCCTCCTCGCGGCGCTGCTGGCCCATCGCGGCAAGGTCATGACGCACCGCGAACTGCTGCGGCAGGTATGGGGCCCGTCGCACGTCGAGAGCAATCACTATCTGCGGATCTACATGGGCCATCTGCGCCAGAAGCTCGAGGCCGACCCGGCACAGCCGGTGTTCCTGCTGACCGAGATCGGTGTGGGCTACCGGTTCGCGGGCTGAGCGCAAACGCCCCAACACTTTTGATACGCGCTTTACGCGCAGCTCGCGAGTCTTGTCGCGGGCTTTATGCCGATCCTCCTATTGTTGCGGTCCGCTCAACACCTGGAGGCTCCCATGCCCCGCAACACCCTCGCCGCGCTGGCGCTGCTGTCACTCGTTCCAACCGTTCACGCCGCCGACGCCGCCGCGCCGTCCGGCGCTGCCGACGCCGCTTCGCCCTATTCCCTGACCGCCAACGTCACGCTGGCCAGCCAGTACCGCTATCGCGGCCTCATGCAAACCAACAACAAGCCCGCCATTCAGGGGGGCTTTGACCTCGTGCACGCCAGCGGCTTTTACCTGGGCAACTGGAATTCCAGCATCAGTTGGTTGAACGATAGCAACAGCGAGGTTTCCGCGCCTGTGGAAATGGACTTCTACGGTGGCTACAAGGGCAGTCTCATGGACAACGTGCCCGTGGACCTCGGTGTGCTGCAGTACTACTACCCGGGCGACTATCCGTCCGGCTACACCAGCCCTGACACCACCGAGCTGTACGCCGGCATCGGCTACGGCCCCGTGATGTTCAAGTACTCCCTTGCCCTGACCAACCTCTTCGGCTTTGCAGACAGCAAGTACAGCCAGTATCTTGACCTGTCGGGCAATTTCGAGACCGGCATCTGGGGTCTCGTCGCCAACGTCCATGCGGGCCGCCAGATCGTGCGCAACGTCGACAACGGCTCCTACACCGACTGGAAGCTGGGCTTGACCAAGGATTTTGGTCAGGGGCTGACGGTGTCGCTGGCCTATCTGGACACCAACGCCGACCGCGCCGTCTACACCAATTCGCGCGGCCGCGACATGGGTCGCGCCACCGGCCTGTTGTCGGTGACCAAGACGTTCTGAGAGGCGGCCGTTGACGCCGTTTTTACACGGCGCACCCGCATTTATTGGCAGGTTTTACGACGCGATTCCTATAGTGGAATCGTCGTCAACCCACCGGAAACGCAGGTCGCCGTCCGCGGCCCGCCCCCCAGAACCGCCATGATTCCCCGACCATTTCGCCGCATCGAATCCATCGCAACCGCCGCCCCCATCGGCCCGGCGCCGCAGCCGCGATGCCGCCTGATCGCACTGACCGTGCGCATCGATACGCTGGATGCGTTGAACGTCCGGCTGGCCTTGCACCGCGCACTGGGCGAGCGCATCGGTGTCTACCTGCTGTCCGTGGACCACGCCCATGGGCAAAGCACCCTGGAGCTGCAGTGCGAGCGCGGCGAACTGGACGCCATGATGTCGGCGGTAATGCGCGGCCTTCCTTGCGCCGAATTCGGGCGGGCACGCCCGGCCGCCGCCATCACGGAGCGATGAGCCATGGACATGCTTGCCAAACCCGCGTTCGAAGGCCTCTGGCTGCCGATGGTGACGCCCCTGCGAGGCGGACACGTGGACCTGGACGCCGCGCGGGCGCTAGCCCGCTACTACCGCAACGCCGGCATCGCGGGCCTGGTCCTTTTTGGCTCGACCGGCGAGGGCAATCTGCTCAGCATGCCGGAGAAGACCGACATGATCGAAGCCATCGCCAGCGACCCCCACGCGCTGCCGCTGGTCCTGGGCGTGGGTGGGGTCGACACGCGGGGGGTGGCCACGGCGGTGCGCCGGCTGGACAGGTACGCGCCCGCCGGCTACCTGGTCCCGCCGCCGTACTACCTGGGACCGTCGCAGGCGGGAATTCTGTGGCACTACCGGCAGATCGCGTGGGCCACGGAGCGTCCCATCATCCTGTACAACATCCCCAAGCGCGCGGGCGTTGCCATGACGGTGGAGACCATGGAAGCGCTGGCCGCGCTGCCCAACTTCGGCGCGGTGAAGGAATGCAATCCCGCCGTGCTGGCCGCACTGAATGGGCGCGGCAGGCTGAATGCGCTGTGCGGCGAAGACCTGGCCTTGCTGGACCACTTTCTTGCCGGCGGCCAAGGCGCGATTCCAGCCGCCGCACATCTGTTTCCGGAGCGCTTTGTCGCGCTGGGCCAACTTGCGCAAGCCGGCCACACCGAGGCCGCGCGCGAATGCTTCGCGCCGTTGCGCCCCCTGATCCGGCTGCTCTTCAGCGAACCCAATCCCGCGCCGATCAAGCGCGCGCTGGCCATGCAGGGTCTCATCGCCGACGAATTGCGCATGCCCATGATGCCCGCCAGCCGCGATCTGGGAACGCGGCTGCGGCGCGCCATGAGTGTCATCCCGGCATTGGCTGAGCGGCTGCAGACAGCCTGAAGATGGACACGGCGCGGGCCAGGTCGCCCGCCTGGTCGTGCAGCGTGGCTGCCGAGGCGGCGAACTCCTGGACAAGCGCGGCGTTCTGCTGGGTCGCCCCGTCCAGATGCGTCACAGTCAGGTTGATCTGCTCGATGCCCGCGCTCTGCTCGGCGGACGCCGTGGCGATCTCGCTCATCAACGGCGCGCTGGTCGCCGCCGATTCCGAGACGCTGCTCATCGTGGCGCTTGCCTGCTCGACCCGCTGGCTTCCGCGGGCCACCGATTCGGACGAGGCTTCGATCAGCGTCTTGATCTCCTTGGCCGCGGTGGCGGATCGCTGCGCCAGCGCCCGCACTTCGCCCGCGACCACCGCAAAGCCTCGTCCTTGCTCGCCGGCCCGTGCGGCTTCGACAGCGGCGTTCAGCGCCAGGATATTGGTCTGGAAGGCGATCACGTCGATCAGCCGGGTGATTTCATCGATGCGCTGCGAGCTGTGCGATATCTCGCGCATGGCATCGATGGCGTGCTGCGTCTCGTCGCTGCCCTGCCGGGCCAGCCGGGCGGCCTCCCCGGCCAACGCACTGACTTCGCGCACATGCTCGGCGCTCTGCCGGGCGGTGGCGGTGATCTCTTCCACGCTCGCCGCCGTCTGTTCCAAGGCGGCAGCCTGCTTTTCAGTGCGGTCGGACAGGTCCACGCTGCCCGCGGCGATCTGGCGCGACGCGGCCGCAATGGACGCAGTGGCGTGCACGATGCTGCGCACGGCCGTGTCCAGCCGCTGCTGCATCCGCGACATTGCCTCAAACAGCCGCCCGATTTCGCCGCGGTGATGGCGCGAAATACTGCTGGACAGGTCGCCATTGGCCACGCGTTCGCATACGGCCACCGCCTCGTCCAGGGGCCGCAGGATATGCGTGCTGAAGAAGCGCAGGGCAGCCGTCAGCACCAGGGCCAGCAGCACCAGCGTCACGCTGCCCTGGCGCCATAGCGTGCCGTGGAACGCGGCATCGACGTCGTCGACGTACAGGCCCGTGAACATCAGCCAGCCCCATTCCGCATCGTAGGCGGCGTAGGTAAGCTTGGGCAGCGGATCCTCGGCGCCCGGCCGCGGAAAGAGATAGCTCACATAGCCGCCCCCCGCCTTGCCCTGCGCGTACAGGTTTTCGAAGAGGGGCTGACCGTGGCTGTCGCGCGTGGCGCGCATGTTCGTGCCCACCAGCTTCGCGTCGGGATGCACCAGCAAGTCGTAGTCGTCGCCAAATGCGCCCACATATCCGTCCTCGCCATACCGCATCTGCGACAACTGGCGCGCGACGTCGCGCTTGGCCTCGGCCAGCGGCACGCCTTCCTGCACACGCAGTTTGCCCCCGCGAACAATGCCTGCGGCCAGATCCAGGACATGCCGAAGCTCGGTCTTGCGGTCGTCCACCATCTCGGCGCGGCGCTGCCAGGCGTCCCACACGCCCAGCGCCAGCACGGCGGCGCCGATGGCTAATACGAACCACAACAGTTCCCTACGCAAGCTGGAAGTACTCATTGACTCTCTTCCGCACATCCGCGCTAGAAACAAAATTCGGCTGAATGTGACTATTTATGTAAACGGAGCGTCAGCATACTATTTCAAACATCGTTTTAATCAAAATTGACTAGTCATTTTGATCTAGATCAAACCGCATAAAAAAAACGCAAGGCAGATGCGCCTTGCGTTTCAGGTTGTGGCTGCGGGCAGCGCCCGCGCGGCGTCAGATACCTGGGCGGACAGCGCGTTGCGCACGCACCGTGGTCAGGGCAATCAAGGTCACCATGATCAGCCCGTAGGTGGGCACGCTGCGCATGTTGCGGAACATCATTTCGGTAAGGCTGAAGGCGCAATAGCTCAGGCAGAACAAGAGGCCCATCTGGGCGCCCACGCGGATGACGCGATCGTCGCTGGCCAGACGGCGGAAGAACACGGCCGCGGGGACGAGGTACAGCGCAAGAATGCTGAAAAGTCCCAATATGCCGTAGCCTGCCAGCGCGGCCAGCAAATCGTTGTGCGGTTCGCCAAAACCGTCGACGACTTCCTGCGTCACGATGCCTTGCCCTTGAAGCACGCGTAGTTCTTCGCGAAACTTGCTCGGCCCTATTCCCACGATGGGGCTTTTCTCAAACATGAGGATCGAGGCGTGCCAGAGCTGAAGACGGATGCCGAACGACGTATCGCGGTTCGACGACGTCGCAAACCCTTGGACGTCGTGCGTGATCTGCTGCATGCGACTGCTGAACGTCCAGATGGCGGCCGCGCTGGCGATCAGCGTCAGGCTGATCGCCAGGGCACAGTACACCTTGTGGCGGCGTCGCCAGTTGCGCAGGCCCAGCAGGAAGACCACGCCAAGAATGGGCAACATCATCCAGCTGCTGCGGGTCTCCGACTTCCAGGTCGCATAAACCGTCAGCACAACGGCGAATACTTTGACCGCCGTCTCCAGACGCGGCCAACGTGTGCTGGAGCCCCATCCCAGGGACAGCAGCGTCATGCCGCCGAACAGCAGCGTCATGTTCGCAAAGGCCACCGCGTTGTAGCGCGCACCGACCTGGACCACGGCATTGCGGTCGAACATCGACGTGATGACGATCAGGATGCCCGCACCGGCCAGCGCGCCAGCCAGTATGGTCCATTGAACATGCTTGAGCCAACGCTGGGGCGCCCGCAGCAGTAGCCACAGCACAGGCAAAGCCAGTGCAAAGCGCAACAATTTTTCCAGTTCCGAACTGCTCATCACGCCCATCACCGCGGACGTGATGAACATACAGGCCAACGGCGACAACAATGCGATGAATATCGGCGACAGTTCGCGCAGATTCATCGGCTCATAACGTTTGACGGCATTTACCGCCATCGCGGTCAACGCGATCAAGGCGCTCAGATACAGGACCGCCGGCCCGCCCACCGGACTGGTCAAGGCCAACGCAGGTACCAGGAGCACCAGTCCAGTGGCCAGAGAGACATACACTTGGGGCACAACAATCAACCCGAAAGACCTCGGCACGGGCATCGTGCCGGTTGGTTAGACAAAACCCGCCCGCCATGACGGCGGGCGGGTTTTGCACAAAGAACGGGGATCAGGACCCAAGCGCGCGGCGGACAGCCTTGCGCCGGTCCTGTCCGCGGCTTACATGTTTTCGATCATCACCTGACCAAAGCCCGAGCACGACACCTGCGTCGCGCCCTCGAGCAAGCGGGCAAAGTCATACGTGACTTTCTTGGACTGGATGGACTTCTCCATGCTGGAGATGATCAGGTCGGCCGCTTCGGTCCAACCCATGTGGCGCAGCATCATCTCGGCCGACAGGATCTCGGAACCGGGATTCACGTAATCCTTGCCCGCGTACTTGGGCGCCGTGCCGTGGGTGGCTTCGAACATGGCCACGGAATCGGACATGTTGGCGCCCGGAGCGATGCCGATGCCGCCCACCTGCGCGGCCAGCGCGTCGGAGATGTAGTCGCCATTCAGGTTCAGGGTGGCGATGACGTCATACTCGGCGGGACGCAGCAGGATCTGCTGCAGGAACGCATCGGCAATCACGTCCTTGACGATGATCTCGCGGCCGGTCCTGGGATTCTTGAACTTGCACCACGGGCCGCCATCGATCAACTGCGCGCCGAACTCCTTCTGCAGGAGCTCATAGCCCCAATCGCGGAAGCCGCCTTCGGTGAACTTCATGATGTTGCCCTTGTGCACCAGCGTCAGCGACGTGCGGTCGTTGTCGATGACATACTGCGCGGCCTTGCGGACCAGGCGCTCGGTGCCTTCGCGCGACACGGGCTTGATGCCGATGGACGAGGTGTTCGGGAAACGGATCTTCTTGACGCCGAGCTTGGTCTGCAGGAACTGGATCAGTTCCTTGGCCTGCTCGCTTTCGGCCATGTATTCGATGCCCGCGTAGATGTCTTCCGAGTTTTCGCGGAAGATCACCATATTGGTCTTTTCGGGTTCGCGCACCGGAGACGGCACGCCCTTGAAGTAGGCCACGGGGCGCAGGCACACATACAGGTCGAGCTGCTGGCGCAACGCCACGTTCAGCGATCGGATGCCGCCACCGACCGGCGTCGTCAGCGGGCCCTTGATGGAAACCACGTAGTCTTTGACGACTTCCAGGGTTTCGTCGGGCAGCCACACGTCGGGACCATAGACCTTCGTGGCCTTTTCGCCGGCGTAGACCTCCATCCAATGGATCTTGCGCTTGCCGCCGTAGGCCTTTTGCACCGCCGCGTCCACGACCTTGATCATCACGGGGGTGATGTCGGCGCCCGTGCCGTCGCCTTCGATGAAGGGGATGACGGGCTGGTCAGGGACATTCAGCGAGAAATCGGCATTGACCGTGATTTTCTGGCCGCCGGCGGGAACCTTGATATGTTGGTAGGACATGAATGCTCCATTTGCTCCGGGTGGTTTTTCTGCACGCGCCGGCATCGGACAGCGTCCGATTCCGTGGGCCGTACCGCCTCCTGCGAACCGCACACCGGACGGCGGATAGCAACCCATTCTATATCGCAAAGCGCCGGGCGAAACCTGCGGTCCGCATGGGGCGGTAAAATATTGCGACCACATCCTGCTTTTGGCCCCCTCCCGATGTTCAATCCCTCCCGCGACCAAGTCCGCGAATTCTTTATCGAAACCTGGCGCAAGCATCGCGCCAACGAGGTGCTTACCCCGCTTGAGGCCATCGCGCTGGACTGGATCATCGAGCACCCGGAATACCACGCGGACCTCGAAAGCCCCGAAGCCATGACGGCCGAATACGCCGTGGAAAAAGGTCGGACCAATCCGTTCCTGCACTTGTCCATGCATCTGGCCATCGCGGAACAGTTGTCAATCGATCACCCGCCCGGCATCCGCCAGGCCTACCAGCAGCTCACGGCCCGGTCGGACGCGCACCATGCCGCCCATGAAATCATGGAATGCCTGGGTCAGGTGGTCTGGGAAGCGCAACGCCTGGGCACGCCGCTGGACAGCGACACCTACATCGACCTGATCCGCCGCCGCGCCAGCCTCTGACCAAAACAAAAACCCTCGCTTGCGAGGGTTCTTTTTTCAATACTGGCCCCAGAGTGGGGCCGGCGCAGGTAGTGCGCGTCAGCGGCGAACGCCCAGATCGCTCGGCAGCGATGCGAGCCATGCAGACACGTTGGAGATGTCCTGGTCGGACAACTGCGTGGCGAAGGCGCCCATGATCGGGTTCTTGCGCACATTGGCCGTGGCGGCGCTGCCGGAGGCGCCCCGCTTGTAGGCCTTCAGGGCATGGGCCAGGTAATCGGCGTGCTGTCCGGCCAGCGTCGGATAGGCAGGATCCACGGCCGTCTTGGCATCGGCACCGTGGCACGAGGCGCAATTGAATTTCTCGAAGACGGCCTTGCCGGCCGCCAGGTCCTGCGCCTGGACGGCAGCGCCCGAGATGGCCAGAGTCGCGCCCGCGAGGGCAAGCATGGTGCGGTTCATGGTTTAGCCCCCTTATTTGAGATTCGAGTAGTACGCGGCCAAGTCGGCGATGTCCTGGTCGGACAAGCTGCCGGCAACGGCGTCCATCGTGGGATGGCTGCGCGCGCCTTTCTTGTACTCGTTGAGGGCGGTCTCGATGTATTTGGCGTTCTGGCCAGCAATCATCGGAACATGGTAAAGCTCGGGAAACGATGCCTTGTAGCCTTCGATGCCATGGCAACCGATGCACATCGAAACCTTGTCGCGGGCATTCTGGACATTACCGACCGGCGCTGCGTCTGCAGCAACAGCCTGGCCGGCGATCGCACAGGACGCCATCGTGGCCAACACGGAAACCGTGTACTTCAGAGAGGTTCGCAACTTCATTGGAATGACTCTTCTTGGTATGGCTAAGGACTAGGGCCTGCTCACACGAAAAGGCCCTCTGCAAACACGTCGCGGGTGGAACCCAAAGCAAAACCGCCTGATTGTACGATAATTGCTCAGGATCAATACATTGCGTTAGTGTTGATCCCAATCAAACCACAGAAGCCATCCGACCATGTCCGCAGCCCAGACCGCCTCATCCGCCAAGCCAGTCCGCTTTGATGGCACCGACAGCTACGTCGCCACCGATGACCTCAAGCTCGCCGTGAACGCCGCCCTGACCTTGCAGCGCCCGCTCCTGATCAAGGGCGAGCCCGGCACGGGCAAGACGATGCTGGCGGAAGAAGTGGCGCGCGCGCTGGGCCGGCCGCTGCTGCAATGGCACATCAAGTCGACCACCAAGGCACACCAGGGCCTGTACGAATACGACGCGGTGTCGCGCCTGCGCGATTCGCAGCTTGGCGATGAAAAGGTGCGCGACATCCGCAACTACATCGTGCAGGGCACGCTGTGGCAGGCCTTCCAGGCGCATGAGCCGGTGGTGCTCTTGATCGACGAGATCGACAAGGCCGACATCGAGTTCCCCAATGACCTGCTGCGCGAGCTCGACCGCATGGAGTTCCATGTGTACGAAACGCGCGAGACCATCGCCGCGCGCCACCGTCCGCTCGTCATCATCACGTCCAACAACGAAAAGGACCTGCCCGACGCGTTCCTGCGCCGCTGCTTCTTCCACTACATCCGCTTTCCGGACCGCGAAACGATGCGCGACATCGTGGCCGTCCACTATCCGGACCTGAAGCAGGATGTGCTGCGTGCCGCGCTGGACACGTTCTTCGCGCTACGCGATGCGCCGGGGCTGAAGAAAAAGCCATCCACGTCCGAGTTGCTGGACTGGCTGCGACTGCTGCTGGCCGAAGACGTTTCCGCCGCGCAGATCGACGCGCACACGGCCACCGCCGTGCCGCTGATGGCCGGTGCGCTGCTCAAGAACGAGCAGGATGTGCACCTGCTCGAACGCCTGGCAGCCATGACGCGCGGCGGCCAACGCCGTTGATCCGGCATCCACGGGCGGCACGCACATGCTGATCGACTTCTTCTATCACCTCCGGGCGCACAAGCTGCCCGTCTCGGTCAAGGAATACCTGACGCTGGTCGACGCCCTGCGCCAGGACCTGATGTCGCCCACGCTGGACGAGTTCTACTTCCTGGCGCGGGCCACGCTTGTCAAGGACGAGTCGCTCTACGATCGCTACGACAAGGCCTTCGGCGCCTATTACCGCGGCATCGAGGCCGCGCTGCCGGCGGGCAAGGAGATCCCGATCGACTGGCTGATCAAGCAGTTCGAAAAAAGCCTGTCGCCCGAAGAAAAGGCCGCCATCGAAAAGCACGGCTGGGACAAGCTCATGGAGCTCTTCAAGGAGCGCATGGACGAGCAGAAGGAACGTCACGCGGGCGGCAGCAAGTGGATCGGCACCGGCGGCACCTCGCCTTTCGGCAACGGCGGCTACCACCCGGAAGGCATCCGCGTGGGCGGCGCATCGGCCGGCAACCGCACGGCGGTCAAGGTCTGGGACATGCGCCAGTTCAAGGACTACGACGACCAGGTCGAACTGGGCACGCGCAATTTCAAGGTGGCCCTGCGGCGCCTGCGCCGCTTCGCGCGTGAAGGCGCCGATCTGGAACTGGACCTGGACGACACCATCGCCAGCACCGCGCGCAACGCGGGCCACCTGGACCTGCGCATGGTCCCGGAGCGCCACAACACCGTCAAGGTGCTGATGCTGCTTGACGTGGGCGGCAGCATGGACGACCACATCGGCCGGGTCGAGGAGCTGTTCTCGGCGGCGCGCAGCGAGTTCCGCAATCTCGAGGTCTATTACTTTCACAACTGCCCGTACGAAAGCCTGTGGCAGAGCAATCGCCGCCGCCAGAACGAACGTTTCGACACCTGGGACGTGCTGCGCAAGTACAACCCGGACTGGCGCCTGATCATCGTCGGCGATGCCACGATGAGCCCCTACGAGATCCTGCAGCCGGGGGGCTCTGTCGAGCACTACAACAAGGAACCGGGTGCCGAGTGGATGCGCCGGCTACTCGACGCCTGGCCCAAGTCGGTCTGGCTGAACCCCGAGCCCACGGCGTCGTGGCAATACCGCCAATCCATTGCACTGATGCGCGACATCATGCAGGACCGCATGTATCCCGTGACCGTCGCCGGGCTGGAGCAGGCAATGCGGATGCTTTCCAAATAGAAGATCCGCTTATCGCGGGATGAGCGCCGAAGCGGGGCGACCGGCGATCTGGCGGCCGGCGATCTGGCGGCCGGCGATCCGGCGGCGGGCG
>DALZRX010000099.1:0-10905 GCA_032015805.1 Achromobacter sp. | reverse complement strand
CTTGGGCGCGGCATCCTTCGTCCGGCTGGGCGGCTCATGCGGCGCCGCGGCGGCCTGCGCGTCGGGCAGGAACCGCTGCAGCAACTGGAAGAACCCGTCATAGAACTTGGGCCGCGTCACCGTCTGGCTGGCAGTCTTCACCAGCGAATCATCGCTACCACCAAAAGGCATCGACACCTGCCCCAGCACGCTGACCCCCACGCTGGCGGAATTGCCGGTGCGCTTGATCGAGTAGCGGTCCTGCACGGCATTGGCGAACACGGTCGCGCGCTCGTTCGAGCTGGCGTCCGACGCGCACTCGATATTGAAGCTGATCTGCGTATGCTGCCCATCCTCGCCTTCGAAGTTCTTGTGGCCGGTCACACGCGACGGCTCGTACTTGTCGATGTTGTAGCCCTGGCTGAGCAAGGCCCGGCGCCCCGCATCGCAAGCCGCGGCGCTGGCCGCTGAAAAACTGCGCGAGTAGGTGTCGCTTTGCGCGAAGTCCTCGCGCTCATAGACAGGCTTGGGGGACGAACATCCGGCCAGGATGGCCGTCAGGGTGGCAAGCAGGGGAAAAGCGATACGGCAGGTGACGCGAGGCATGAGAGGTCCGGCGTTGAGCAACGACCTGCATTATCGGCCAAGACGTTCCGTCATTTATTGGGGACAGAATTACGGCGAGATATGTTGAAACACGTTTGCCCACCGCCGCGCTGAGCCACACCCCGGCGCCCTCCTGCTCGCTCGCGCATCGCCCGAAGACCGGCGTCGTAATTCGTATCGAATTCGCTGGGCGCGCATTGCGCGCAGGCAACAGTTTCTCCGTGCAGCCCTCGATGGGCCGGCGGCCCGTGCCCCTCGCGGGACACTGGCTCAGCGCGTGGCGCGGGCCGGGAACGGCGGCTTATCCACCGCACCCAGAATCTCTGCCGCCAGCCGCACTCGCGCCTCGTTCGGATAGTTGCGGTTGGCCAGGATGACGATGCCGAACTTTCGCGCGGGGACAAACGCCACATACGCGCCAAAACCGTTGGTCGACCCTGTCTTGTTGATCCAGGTGTCGGCCTGCGGCGCCAGGGGCGGCTGCAACGCCCTGGCCGGGTGACTCTGGCTGTTCAGCGTGCCGGCGTTGGCGGTCAGCAGCGTGTCCAGCGACACCGGATAAGGGAGTTGCTCCCAGACCATGTCCTGCGTCATCCCGCCCACCTGGTAATAGCCCACGTGGGTGTCCGCAATGGCGCGGCGAACATCCTTGTCCATCACGTCCATGTCCATGCTCGCCTCGACAAAGCGCAGCATGTCCCGCGCGCTGGACTTCACGCCGTAGGCCTCGGCCGCAAGCACGCCGGGATTCACGCGTACGGGCGCGCCCTGCTTGTTGTAGCCCTGGGCATAACGCGACGTCTTGGCGGGAGGCACGTCGATAAATGTGCTGGACAAGCCCAGCTTCGGAAAGAGCTCTTTTTCCATCGCCTGCGCAAACGGCTGCTTCATGCTTGCCGCGGTCACGACGCCCAGCATTCCGATGCTGGGATTGGCATACGAGCGATACGTGCCGGGCGCGTGCTCGGGCTTCCAGGCCCTCAGGTATTGCGTGAGTTGCGCGTTGTCTTGCACCGCGTCGGGCACTTGCAGGGGAAAGCCGCCCGTGGTGTGCGTGGCCAGATTGAGCAGGGTCAGCTTCGCAAAGTCGGTACCCGCCAGCTCGGGCAGGAATTTCGCCGGGCTGTCGGTCAGCGAAAGCTGGCCCTTGGCTTGCGCATAGGCGGCAAGCGTTACGGTAAATGTCTTGCTGATCGACCCCAGTTCGAAAAGCGTGTCGCGATTGACCGCGCGCCGCGTCTGCAGCGATTCCACGCCATAGGTATAGAAACGCTGGCGGCCCTGATGCGTGACTGCGATCACCATGCCTGCGATGTCGTGCTGCCGTATGACCGCCCGGGCGGCCTCGTTTACGACACTGTCGATGTAGGGAAGCTCGGAGCGCCCGTGGGCGGGGCCGGAGGCGGCGGCCAGCAGGCCGGCACAAAGAAGGCCGGCGCAAAGATGTCTGCGAATATCCATGGTGAATCCTGATGTGTGGGGGATCTGCCCGTCCCGGCGGCGGCAGCGTCGTGTCATGGCTCGCCGCACTCCCAACGCGGCACTACCTCGAAGGGCGCGTCCTCAACCGGGGGCAAGTGCGCCAGGGCCGCGTCCGCGCAAGCTTCGTCCACCCACGTCGTCGACCCGTCCGCCGGGATGGGCGGGGCCTCGGCCATCAAACGGTCCAGTCCCGCCTGCATGGCCTGCGGCAGATATTCCTTCAAGACGCCAATGTTTGCCGCGACGCAGGCGACAGCCTCGCCCGCCGTGAAACCGTCCTCGACCAAGTGGCCGATGTCCGCCGCGCTACGTACCAGCGCATCGTAAACAAACGCCTCGAACGAGGCCCATTCCACACGGGCCTCGCCACTGTCGTGCCAGATAAGCGCGACGCCCAGGCTGCCTTCGGCCGAAGGCGTCAGGCAATAGGCGTCGCCCGCCCCGGTTTCCGCGAACGGCAGAAAGCGCCTGCCGTGTTGATAGCCAGGGTTGAGCCAATCTTCGGCCGTTTCACGCGCCTGCGCCGCGTCGATCCATTCGAGGTCGTCCATGCACGACAGCACGGGCCACGCGGTCAGCGTGTTGCGCTTCCAATCCTTGCGCCACGCCGCGATGTCATCGCCATAGCCGGTGCGGTCAGCGTCAATCAACCGGCCCAACATGGCGGGCATGGGCAACCCGCAATCCTCGGCCAGTTCGGCAAAAGTCGCCATTATTCTGTTCCCTATGGCTAGAACTCGAGCACGTCGAGAAAGCACTCGGCATCGCCCGCGTTTCCAAGAACGGCGGTCAGACTGTGCAAGGCGCGCGCCCGATGCGCGGGCTTCACCTCCCAGTCATCGTTGCGCAGGTCTTCGTCGGCCTCCAGGCAGACGAGCCCTACCGCGGCGAGCGCGGCCGCAAATGTCGGCAAGTCGGGCACCAGCACGTCGGCGTCCCATGCGCCGGTTCCATGCATCGCATAAAGAACCTGGCCGGTCTCGGTGTCCAGGATGAAGGGATCTGCGTTCTGGTCGGCGATCACCAGCCAGTTGTCCTGCCATTCCGGGACGCGCTCGCCGTTGGAAGCGTCCCAGCGGTAGCCGGCTTGCCGGTCCCACAGCTTGAAGAGCGGCGGAAAGCTGATGTTGGTCTCGGAAAGCGTGACGCCGACCGGCCCCACGTTCTGATGATAGGTGGCGCCCCACGGGCCCACCTGTTCGTAGAAATCGGCCAGGACTTGCGGCAATGCAATGCTGCCTTTCCATTGCTCGCGCGACTGCGGGCGCAGTTCGCCAAACCGGGCGAACTGCGCCCGGACGTATTCGAAGGATATTGTGCTCATGCGTGTACGGGGAATGGCAAGGGCTTAAAGACAAATCGTGCCGCGCAGGTAAAGGGCCGCCTGCCCGCTGATGACCACGCGTCCCTTGTCCAGAACCTCGCAATGCAGTTGGCCTTTGCGCGCCCCGCCCTGCTGCGCGGTGAGTTCACGCTTGCCCAACCGTTGCGCCCAATATGGCGCCAGCGAGGTGTGCGCCGACCCCGTCACGGGGTCTTCGTTTACGCCGACCCGCGGACCGAACCAGCGCGACACGAAATCAAAGTGCGCGGACGGCGCCGTCACGGCCACGCCGCGCACGTCGAAGGCGGCCAGCGCCGCAAAATCCGGCTTCAAGGAATCGATGACTGCCTCGTCCTCGATCACCACGAGGTAGTCGTCCGTGCGGTACAGCGCCTGCGCGGCGGGCAGGCCAAGCGCCTGCAGCAAGCCAGGCGGGAAGTCCTCGGCCTGCGGCGCTTTGGCCGGAAAGTCCATGGCCAGCCTGTCGCCCGTCCGGCGCACGCGCAGCTCGCCGCTGCGCGTCGAAAAACGCAGCACGTCTTCCTGGGCGTTCAGTTGCTCAAACAGCACGTACGCCGAAGCAAGCGTCGCGTGGCCGCACAGGTCAACCTCGACGGCGGGCGTGAACCAGCGCAGTTCATAAACGTCACCCTCGCGGACAAAATAGGCCGTTTCGGAAAGATTGTTTTCCTCGGCGATGCGCTGCAGGGTTTCATCGGGGAGCCAGGCCTGCAGCGGCACGACGGCGGCAGGGTTGCCGCCGAACGGCGCGGCGGTGAAGGCGTCAACCTGGTAGAGATCGAACTGGGGCATGGTGAATCCGTAAGAGAGGGTCGCGCTGAATGTCGCGCGCGGGCGCCAGACCGCATTTTGCTACATTTGACGTCCCTGCCCCGACGCGCCGCGCGATCAAAGCGCCGTCGGGCGGGCGGCAGAAGAAAACCGCTTTCGATCACGGACCCACCATGCGCATACCGTTTGCCGTTTCCGCACGCCGCGCCCGCACTTCGGGTGTCATTTCCCGCGTGGTCCTGCCCCGCGCGGCATGCATCGCCGCGCTCCTTGCCGCCACCGGCGTACACGCGCAGCAATGGTTCGATGTGCCACCGCGTCCGGATCACCCCAACGTTTCCATCCGGATCGGGGGCTTGCCGGATACGCGGCAGGCGTCAGGCAACGCCAAGGGCAAGATGGAACTGCGCTACGCCGCCGCCCAGACCATCCCCGGCGCGGACAAGCAACGCGCCAGCTATGACCGGTCGGTGACGGACGTGCTGTTCAATTGCCGCGATTCGCGGGTCGGCTTCCTGCCGGTCACCCGTTACTACCTGAACGACAGCCTGGTTGCCGCGATCCAGGACGAGACGCTGGACGAAAGCCAGGTGCAATTCGTGCGCTTTCCGGAAGGCAGCGCGCAGATGAAGGCGTTGCAGGCTGCCTGCGGCAAGTAGCGCCTTACGCCAACCTCAGGGCCCCGTGCGCGCGCGGCGCCTCTTGTTCCAGACCGCGCCGGACAGCGTCTTCAGCCAGGCGGAACACGCCCACCGCCCGCACCAGCTCACCCGCCTGATCCTGCATGGAGCCGGCTGCGGCGGCAGCTTCCTCGACCAGCGCCGCATTCTGCTGCGTGACCTCGTCCATCTGCGCCACGGCGCGATTCACCTGATCGATGCCGCTGGCCTGTTCGTGCGATGCGGCCGCGATCTCGCCCATGATGTCCGTCACGTGCTGCACGGCCATGACGATTTCCTGCATGGTCGCACCGGCGCCTTCGGCCTGACGGGCGCCCGCACTGACCTTGCCGACGGAATCCTCGATCAAGGCCTTGACCTCGCGCGCGGCCTGCGCACTGCGCTGGGCCAACGCGCGGACCTCGCCCGCCACCACCGCAAAGCCCTTGCCCTGCTCGCCTGCGCGGGCCGCTTCGACTGCCGCGTTCAGTGCAAGGATATTGGTCTGGAACGCGATGCCGTCGATCACCGACACAATCTCGGAAATCCGGTGTGAACTGGCCGATATGTCCTGCATCGTGCCGACCACCGCGGACACGGCCGCCCCGCCCCGCAGGGCAATTTCCGATGCGCTGGCCGCGAGTTGGTTGGCCTGGCGGGCGTTGTCGGCATTCTGATTCACCGTGGAAGCCAGCTCTTCCATGGATGCGGCGGTTTCTTCCAGCGATGCGGCCTGTTCCTCGGTGCGGCTGGAAAGGTCGGCGTTGCCCGCGGCGATCTGGCCCGAGGCGCTGGAAATCGTCTCCGATCCGTGCCGGATCGCGCGCACGGCGCCGGCCAGTTTCTCCTGCATGTCCTGCAACGCGTGGAGCAAGCGCCCGGTTTCATCGCGGGAACCCGCATCGATACGCTGGCCGAGGTCTCCGCCCGCGACCGTCTCGGCGGCCTTGACCGCCCGCGCAAGCGGACGGGTGATCGAGCGGCCGACGCGCCACGCCAGCAGCGCTCCCACCGCCAGCGCCAGGGCCGACAGGGCGGCGTTCAGGCGCTCGGCTTCCTGGATGACCGCCTGGCTTTCGGTCCCGGCCTGGTCCATGGCGGCGGACTGCTGCCGGGACAGCGCGATGATATGGTCCTGCAGGCTATCCAGGATGGGCAACGTCTCTTGCAGCAGGCGCTGGCGGGCCGCCTCGCGCTCGCCATTCCTGAGCATGGCGCCGACGGACTGGAAGGACTTCACGTAACGGCCGCGCGCTTCTTCCAATGTCCGCAGCCGGGCAGCGGCATCCGCCGTCTTCATCAACGGCCGCAAGGCGGCCAGGGCGTCATCAATGCGCTTGCGGTTTGCGTCGATCTGCTGAAACAGCCGATCCGTCGCGGCCGGGTCGGCGTTGACGATCAGTTCCAGGTTGACGCGCGCATTGGCGCGCGTCGTTACGTCGACCACCGATATCGCGGCGGCCTTCACCCAGGTCTCCTGGGTGATCGTGCCATTGATGCCACCGATGCGCGACAGCTCGTACTGGGATAGACCGGCCAGCGCCAGCAACAGGGCCAGCACGGCGCCAAAGCCCAGGCCCAGCCGGGCGCCGATGGAGAGATTGCCGAAAAGGGTGCGAAGAGTCTTCATGATCAAACCAGGGAAAACCCTAGTCTAGATTTCATGTCACATTTCGCAAACATTGGCCTTCGACGTTATTTGCGATTCAGCAAAGACAACGAAGTTAGCGTGCGCTGCAGCCACGTTGCTAAGATCGGCATGAGGTCCCGCACCAATGGGTGCAGCCATCGGGAGTTCCTCATGAAACCCTTGGAAAATGGCGTGACCGTCGCCCTTGCGACGCAGGTGGACGACGCGCTGGTGCAGGCCTTCGCGCGCCTGCTGCCCCAGTTGTCCAAGACCGCTCCGCCGCTGTCCGCGGCCGACCTGGACGAGATCATTCGCGCGCCGTGCAATCACGTGTTTATAGCGACGATGGCGCCCGATCAGCGCATCGTGGGGACGCTGACCCTCGTGCACTTCCGGATTCCCACCGGCGTGCGTGCGTGGATCGAAGATGTGGTGGTGGACGAGCAGGCGCGCGGTTTGAAAGTCGGCATGGCGCTGACGCGCGCCGCCATCGCGAAGAGCCGCGAATTGAAGGCACGCACGTTGGACCTGACATCCAACCCGGGACGCCTGTCCGCGCACCACCTGTACGAATCGGCGGGGTTCGCGATGCGCGACACGCGTGTCTACCGCTATCAGGGCTGATACGCGGCGGTGCTATTGGTAGCGTTCGCGATACCCGACGGGCGACATGCCGCAGTACTTGTTGAAGATGTCGCGAAACGCCTTGGTGTCGTTGTAGCCGACTTCGTACATGACTTCGGCGACGCTCTTGCGCGAGCTTTCCAGCCGCTGCTTGGCCGCTTCCACGCGCACGCGTTGCAGGTATTCCACGATGCTGTTGCCGGTGGCCTGCCGGAATCGCCGCTCAAGCGTGCGGCGGCCCAGGGCGTGGCGGCCGGCCAGTTCCTCGACGGTGATTTTTTCCGGATAGCGGCCTTCGATGTATTCCTGCACCGCGCGCACGATGTCGTCCGCGTGCGACTTTTGCCCCATGAAGACGGAGAACGGCAGTTGGCTCTGTCGGCTCCAGTCAAGCTGGAAGTATTTGGCACACCAGATCGCGGTGTCGCGGTCGGTGTACTTTTCGATCAGGTGCAGCACGAGGTGCGCCGCCGAGAACGCGCCACCGCTGGTATAGACCCCGTTTTCCGCCATGACCACACGATCGCTGATCCAGTGCACGGAAGGAAAGAGGCTGGCGTAGAGGTTCTGCGCCACCCAATGCACAACCGCCTGCTGCCCGTCGAGCACGCCGCCCGCCGCCAGAAGCGCGGCGCCCATGCACAAGCTGGCCACCTCGCCGCCTTCGCGGTGATGGCGCGACAGCCACTCAATGAGCTCGCGATTGGAGAGCACGGCGTCCGATACCGAACCCAGGAGCGGTGGCGCGATGCAGATATGGATGTCGGTGGCGTCGGCCAGCACCATGTCGGCCTGCACCTTGATGCGTCCGTCATCCAGGCTGACCTCGCGCGTGAGACCCAGCGTGCGCACGTGAAAGCGCGGCTCACGCCCACGCGCGCGCAGGTATTCGTTGGCCACCATGAAGCCGTGGCGCGCGGTTTCCAGGGACGCAATATTGGCCCCCTTGGGCAGCAGGAACGCGACGTTTTTCATGTTGCCAAGCATACGCCTGCACGCTGACGCAATCCACCCGCAAGATTGTCGCAATCTCCTATCTGAAACCGACGCGGATCCCGATAAAGTGAGTCCTGCCGATCCAGAAATCCGGACGGCGGCCTGGACGGATTGCGGACGTCCAGGCGCAAACCAGAACAACACGGACGTGAGGAGTGATCGATGGAAAAGTACATAGACGGTTTTCTGCTGTGCGTACCCAAGGCCAACCTGGAGACGTACAAGAAAATGGCATCGCACGCCGAGGGAATCTGGCGCGAACATGGCGCGCTGGATTACCGCGAAGGCGTGGCCGACGACATCGACGGCGAAGGTTTCGCGTCGTTCAGCGCGGCGGCCGGCGCGCGCGAAGGCGAGGTCGTGGTGTTTGCCTGGATCCTGTATCCCAGCAAGGAAGAGCGCAACCGCATCAACGCCAAGGTCATGTCCGACCCGCGACTGGCGGACATGTGCTGCGAAGGCGTGTTCGACGTGAAGCGCATGTGCTGGGGCGGCTTCGCCACGCTGGTCGGCAACTAGCACCTCGGGGCCGCGTCACGCGCGCGGCCGTTCAATGATTCTGGAGACATATCATGGCCACCAACGCAGCCAAACCCATCCCTGACGGCATGCACACGCTGACGCCGCACATCGTGTGCGAGGGCGCATCAGACGCCCTCGCCTTCTACAAAAAAGCCTTCAATGCCGTGGAGCTGACGCGGCTGCCCGGCCCCAACGGCAAGATCATGCACGCCGCCATCCGCATCGGCGATTCGGTCCTGATGATGATGGACGATTTTCCCGAATGGGGCAGCCTGGGACCCAAGGCGCTCAAGGGGACGCCCGCCGTGCTGCACCTGTACGTCCCCGACGCGGACGCCTCGATACAGCAGGCGGTCGCGGCGGGCGCGCAAGTGACGATGCCCGCCGCCGACATGTTCTGGGGCGACCGCTACGGTCAAGTGGTGGATCCGTTCGGCCACCGCTGGTCCATCGCCACGCACAAGCAGGACCTGACGCCGGAGGAGATTCAGCAGAACATGGCAAAGATGGGTCCCATGGACGGCTGCGGCGACCCCGCCTCAAAACAGTGACGGCGCGGCGATCCGGCCCCGCCTTGTAAGTGCTGGCGGCCGGTCGCCCACTTTTTCGGCAAGGCGGGCGACCGCCCGCCCGGCATCACTCCGGCGCCAATTGCGGATACGGCCCCAGGAAATCCAGTTTGCCGATGGGCACACCCGCGTGGCGCAGGATGCCGTAGGCGGTGGTCAAGTGAAAATAGAAGTTGGGCAGCGCGAACGTCAGCAGATACTCATCGCCCTGGAACTCGGGCTTGAAGTCGCCGAAGCTCAGCGTGATACGGCGCCCTTCGGCGCCGTCCACCTGTCCGGGCGTCACGCTTTGCAGATACGTGATCGTGTCGGCAACGCGCTGCTGCAATTGGGTGAGCGTGGTTTCGGTGTCGGCGAATTTCGGAGCTTCGCCTTGGGATAGCCGCTGCACCGCCAGTTTGGAGGCATCGCTGGCGCGCTGGATCTGGCCCGACAGTGGGTACATGTCCGGCGCGAGACGCGCGTTCACGAGCTGGGCGGGATCGATGCCGGCGGCCTGCGCGTGCGTGGCGGCTTTTTCCAGCAACGCGGCCAACACGTTCAGGCCGCGGATGAAGACAGGCACGGACGCCTGGTACATGGACAGGGGCATGGTGATGATTTCCGTAAAGGGAGTGGTCCGAGCGCCCGGCTGCGGACGATTCAGGATGCCGCGATGTTACGCCGCGCCGGCGCTGCGGGACCGCCGGTGGCCGCGACATGATCATTCCTCAGACTGGAACAATCTTCGCCGCGCCGACACCACGCAACGATCCAACAACCCTTCATCCCGCCGCGCTGATCGCGCCCGGCCGCCGCTGGCTTTGGAAGAACCGCCACACCAGCGCGGAGGCGTCCGGCCCGCTGCGGGCGTGGTAACGGACGGCGGGGTCGCCTCCGCTCCAGGCGTGTTCGACCCGCGTGATCTCGCACAGGCGCAGCACCGTCTTGCGGCCCCGAAGGACGTCAACGCGGCGATACGCTTTGTCGGTGCCCAAGCCCAACACGCGCTCCACGGGCAACGCCTGCGGATCGCAGGCATTCAAGGCGCGGAACTGCTCGAACAACTGCCGGGCGTTGCGGGGTGCAACGGCCGGGTCGAGCTGGCCGTGCAGGATCAGCGCCGGCATGCCGAGTTGGAAGACCTCGGGGTCGGCCACCGAGTCCAGCAGCGGCACCAGCGGTTTGATGCTGCCGCGCCGCATGGTGCCCAGACCATTGCCCGCGTTGTGCGCATCGCCCACGACCGGCCCGGAATGCATGGCCACTGCGGCGATCAGGCGGGGATGCCGCAAGGCGACCAGCGCCGCCATGCCCGCACCCGCTGACAGGCCCGCCACATAGATGCGCTCGGGGTCCAGGCCATGGCGATCGACTTCAGAGCGGATCAGGGCCGCGATCAGATCGGCTTCGGCCCCACCATGATCGTCGTCCGGCTGGAACCAGCGCCAGCATCGCTGCACCTGGCGCGTCAAGGATTGCTGGGGATACAGGACCATGAACCCGCCCGCATCGGCCCACTGGTTCATGCGCGATCCCTGCGCGAAGGCCGCCGAGCTCTGCCGGCAGCCGTGCAGCATGACGACCAGTGGCATGCCGCTGGCGGACGCGGCGGATGCGGGGGTGTAACGCGAAAAGGCGAGCCTGCGGCCCGTCTTGTCCGAGAACTGCCGGGAGGCCTCCCAGCGCCCGACGCCCAGCGACGCCGGATCGGGCGCCGCCGACCGACCCGCGCCAGCCGCC
>DALZRX010000098.1:427-10985 GCA_032015805.1 Achromobacter sp. | reverse complement strand
GCGTGCTGGCCGACCTGCTCTGGTTCCGTGGCGGCAGGCGCTATGGGGCCCGCACGCTGCACACCGTCTGCAACCTTTCGCTATCGCGCGAGGCGTGCATCAGCCGGACCGAACGCTTCTTCAACCGCTGGGGCGTGCGCCTCCTGATCGTCGCGCGTTTCATGCCCGGCCTGTCCATGGTAGCCGTGCCGTTGTGCGGGGCAAGCGGCACCCGCTTGCGTTCCTTTGTCTGGCACGACTGCGCGGGCCTGGCCCTATGGGCCGCAGCGGGGCTGCTGTTGGGCGCGGCGTTTTCGGCGCGCGTGGAAGCACTGCTGGCCGCCCTGTCCGCGGTGGGCGGACGTGCATTCATTACCCTCGGCGCGGCGGCGGCCCTTTATCTGGCGTATCGCTTCGGACGGCGCGCGTGGGCCGCCAGGACGCCGCGGCAAGCGCGCCCAGGCGTGCATTGAGCGGGCGTCCAGCAGACCGGGAGGATCGACATCATGCACCTCGGAAAATCCTATCGCTTGTGCGAGTTCGTCGTCTGGACCCGCCGGACCATCTATGGCCTTGTCGCCCTCAGCCTCGCGCCCGTGCTGCTCTACCAGGTTGTCGGGATGAAGTGGCTGACGCTGCCGTTGTCGGTGGTCACGCTGCTGGGCACCGCGACCACCTTCGTCGTCGGCTTCAAGAATGTGCAGACCTACACGCGCACGGTCGAAGCGCAGAAGATCTGGATGGGCATCGTCAGCGCCAGCCGCGCGTGGGGCGTGCTGAGCGGTCAGTACGCCGGCGACGCCGGGCGGGACGCCGGGCTGGTCGACCGGCATCTGGCCTGGTTGACGGCGCTGCGCTATCAGCTTCGCGCGCCTCGCGTCTGGGAGACCATGCAGAACCGGCCAAACGCGGAATACGGCAGGCGTTACGTCATCCCGGAACGCTGCATGCCGCTTGAGACCGCGCTGGCGCGATACCTGCCCGCGGCGGAAATCGCGGCCTTGGCGCAGGCCGACAACAAGGCGGTGCAACTGCTGGACGGGCAAGGCTGCGCGGCAAGGCGCCTGCTGGACGACGGCGCGATCACCCCCTCGGAATACGCCGACCTGAACGGCCGCATCCGCGACCTCCTGGACCTGCAAGGACAGGCCGAGCGCATCAAGGACTTTCCGTATCCCCGGCAGTACGCAATCATCAACACGCTTTTCGTGCGCGCGTTCTGCGTGGCCCTGCCCTTCGGCCTGACCGGCCAGTTCGACCAGATCGGCCAGGCCGCCGGCGGCCTGATGCATGGTCAGATGGCGTGGCTGGCGGCGCCCTTCAGCGTCATCATTTCCTGGATCTACACTTCGCTGGAACAGGTTGGCCAAAGCACCGAAAACCCGTTCGAAGGCAACGCCAACGATGTGCCGATCAGCCAGCTCAGCACGATGGTGGAACGGGACCTCCGGCAGATGCAGGGCGCCGCGGCGCTGCCGCCGCTCTGCACGAATGACATCGTGCTGTAGCCCGCCCGGGCAAGACGGGAAGACCGGCATGGACGCCACGCACGCTTGTCGCTGCAAGGACCCTGCGGCAAAATACCTGCCTTCCTCCTTCCTCGTCCCGGCGCTGGCCCCTCCCATGACCGACTCCGTCGCCCTCTTCGACCAGCACCGCCCCCGCCTCTACGCCGTTGCATACCGCATGCTCGGCGCCGTCGCCGAGGCCGAAGACGTGGTGCAGGAGGCCTGGCTGCGCTGGCACGGCACCGACCGCGCCGTCGTCCAGAATCCGGAAGCGTGGCTCGTCACGGCCACCACCCGCTTGTCCATCGACCGCCTGCGCGCCGCCAAGGCCGAGCGCGAGAACTACGTCGGCGTCTGGCTGCCCGAGCCCATGCTGATGGCCGCGCCGTCCACGCCGGAACAGATCCACGAGCTCGCCGACGACGTCTCGGTGGCGTTTCTCTTCATGCTGGAACGCCTGTCGCCCGATGCCCGCGCGGCGTTTCTCATGCGCGACGTGTTCGACGCGGACTACGAAGACATTGCCCAAACGCTCGACAAGAGTCCGGCCGCCATCCGCCAGATGGTGCGGCGCGCGCGGCTGCAACTGCGCCAGGGTGCGCCGCGCGAGTCCGTGCCGCGGGCGACACTGCAGCGCCTGTTGCAGGCCTTCGCCGACGCGATGCAGCGCAGCGACTTCAACGGGCTGCTCGCCCTCCTGAGCGACGACGCCGAGCTCATCGGCGACGGCGGCGACAAGGTCACGGCGTTTGCCAGCCTGGTGGGCGGCAAGCGGCTGGCGCAGCTCTTCTATGCCGGCAAGCGCCGCTATCGCGACGCCCTGGACGTCAAGGTGGTCCAGGTCAACGGGCAGTGGACGCTCCTGCGCTTCATCGATGGCGAACTGGAATCGGTGCAGTCCTACGAGACCGATGGCGAACGTTTGACCCGCGTGCTGGTGCAACGCAATCCGGACAAGCTCGCGGGCATCGCCGCCGCCCTCAAGCGGGGATGACGTGCCGCCGCGCAGGAGCCGTTGTTGCCTCGCGGGCAACACGGTGGTCCCCTGCGCGGATCTACCGCCCCCCCGCCGGCGCTTCTACGATGGACCTGTCACACCCTCTGCCAAGGACAGGCCATGTCAACGTTCACGAAATTCGGATTGCCCTTTATCGCCGCCGCCGCGCTGCTCAGCCAGCCGGTCCACGCCGCATCGCATCATGCCTCGGCCACCGCCACGCCGGCCGATCCCATCGTCACCGAACTGATGACCAAGGACCTGCCGGACATTCCCGGCAAGGACGCCCTGATGCTCATCGTCGACTACCCGCCCGGCGCGGCCGACCCGGTCCATCGCCACGACGCCCACGGCTTCGTCTACGTGCTGGAGGGCAGCATCGTCATGCAGGTCAAGGGCGGCAAGGAAGTCACCCTGACGCCCGGCCAGACGTACTATGAAGGCCCGGACGACATCCACACCGTGGGACGCAACGCCAGCCAGACCAAGCCGGCCAAGTTCCTGGTCGTCCTGATCAAGAAACAAGGGGCGCCCGCCCTGACGCCGGTCAAATAGGGGGCCAGGAACCCATCACGGGCCAAAATCCGGCCCGCCAGCGCGCAAAAAGGCCTTCCCGCTCGGGAAGGCTTTTTTTTTGCGCTCGGATGTCACAAGATTGCGGGGCGCGCCGTCTTAGCTGTAGGATCAACCCACTCGCGGCGCCGCCACCATGTCGACACCCTCCCCAATCCCCTCGGGAACCCCGTCCACCAACGGACCGGACTCCCTGGCTGACAGCTTTGCCACCAGCTATGCCGGTGTCATGGCGTTCATCGCCGTCGCCGCCGAAGGCAACTTCGCGAAGGCCGGCGACCGGCTCGGCATCGGCCGCTCGGCTGTCAGCCGCAGTGTCCAGAAGCTGGAGGATCAGCTCGGCACGCGCCTGTTCGTGCGCACCACGCGCAGCACGTCGCTGACGCCCGAAGGCCAGCGCTTCTACGAGCAATGCCACCCCGGCGTCGAACGCATCATCCAGGCCCTGGACAACATGCGCGAATTGCGCGAAGGGCCGCCGGCGGGCCAACTTCGCGTGTGCGCCACCGTGGGCTTTGGCCGCAAGATCGTCGCGCCGCTGCTCAAAGGGTTTCGCGAGGCCAACCCCGCCATCTCGGTGGAGCTGCTGCTCGACGACGGTCCCACCGACTTCACCACGGACCGGGTCGACGTGTCCTTCCGCAATGGGCGCATGGAAGACAGCCAGGTCATCGCCAAGAAGATCATCCCGATGCAGATGATGCTGTGTGCCTCGCCCGCCTATGCCGACCGGCACGGGTTGCCTGCCAGCGTCGACGACATTGCCGACCACGGCTGCGTGAATTTCAAGCTGGCGTCGGGGCGCGTATTCGAATGGGAGTTCAAGGTGGCCGGTCAGATGCGCAAGGTCGCGCCGCCCGGCATGCTGACCTTCAACGACGCCGACCTGGTGCTGCAATCGGTGCTGGACGGCGACGGCCTCGCACAAATGGCCGCCTACCAGGTCTGCGACCACCTGCGCGCCGGCAGGCTGGTCGCCTGCCTGCCGCAATACGCACCCGATGATCGCGGGCACTATTTGTGCTTTCTCAGCCGCCAGCACCTGCCGACGCGCATGCGCGTCTTCATCGACTACATGACCGAACAGATCCGCGCGATGGATCTTCAGATGTTCGACAGCCTGCTGGTGAAGCAGGCATGAAGCGCTGACGGTGATATCCGGGCGGTGACGCACCGCCGCCGATACGCGATGAACGACGCGCTACTGCGTCAGCGCCACCACGCTCTCGATGCCCCCCTGCGCCATCTTGGAATACGGACAGAGTCGTTCGGTGTTGCGCACCAGTTCCTCGGCGATGGCCTTGTCCACGCCTGGAAGGTGGATGTTGATGTCGGCGGTCAGCGCAAACAGGCCATCCACCGGATCGCGCCCGAACGAGACGGTCGCGGTGACCGAGGCGTCGGGAATCGACAATCCGGACCGCTCGGCCAGCATGCTGAGCGCGCCGTGGAAACACGCCGCGTACCCAGCGGCAAAGAGCTGTTCGGGGTTGGTGCCCCCGCCCGTGCCGCCCAGTTCGACGGGCAGCCGCAATTCCACGAGCAGTTCGCCATCGTCCGAGATGGCGATGCCCGAGGCGCGGCCATGCGCGGCCTCCCCGCCGCGCACCGTCACGCTGGTGGTGTACAGGGGACGGAAGTCGCCGCCCCGGTACTTGTCCAGGAGGTTCTGGGAAGGAGGCCGCAGTTTGCTCATGAAAGTCCTTGTGCCCGCCGCTACTTTCTTGCGCCCGAACGGCTGAACCAGGTTTCGAAGTCGATCCTGCCCAGGCGCGGACCGGATCCTGGCACCAGCGTGTCGTCCGCCAGCAGCGCGCCGAAATAGCGCACGCCTGCGTCCGCCTGCACGGTGCGAGTGTCCCCGATTTTACCCATGTAGCGTTGGGCCAGTTCAGACAGCCTGACCTTCTCCGGACCGGCGATTTCCACGATGCCGTTCACCGGCGCGCCAAGCGTGGCGTCGGCCATGGCGAGCGCCACGTCGTCCGAGGCGATGGGCTGCACATACGCGGAAGACAGCCGCACTTCGTCGCCCTGCGTGCCCGATTGCACGATGCCGCCCAGGAACTCGAAGAACTGCGTGCTGTGCACGATCGTGTACGGGATGCCGGCCGCCTCGATCAGGTCTTCCTGCGCGATCTTGCCGCGGAAGTAGCCGCTTTCCGCCAGGCGGCGGGTGCCGACCACCGACAGCGCGACATGATGGCGCACACCGGCGCGTTTTTCGGCAGCCAGCAGGTTGCGGCCCGACGTCTGGAAGAACTCCAGCACGGCCTTGTCCTCAAAGGACGGCGAATTGGCCACATCGACCACGACGTCCACCCCCGACAGGGCGGCATCCAGGCCCTCGCCCGTGATCGTGTTCACGCCGGTCGCGGGGGACGCGGCGATGGCCTCATGGCCGCGTTCGGTAAGCAGCTTGACGAGCTTGGAGCCGATCAGGCCCGTGCCGCCGATGACGAGGATTTTCATGATCGATCCTTAGTTGAATTGGGCCTTGTCCAGGCCGTAAGCCTTGTCCGCCGAGCCGGGAACGGTCTGAAAGCCCACGTTCAGGCGGTTCCAGCCGTTGATGGCCATGATGGCAAAGCTGAGGTCCGAGATTTCCTTTTCGGACAATTCGCCGCGCACGCGCTCAAACACCTCGGTCGGCACGCCATGCACGCCCAGCGTGGTCAGCGCTTCGGTCCATGCCAGGCAGGCACGTTCGCGCGACGAGAACTGGTTGGATTCACGCCAGATGGCGACGTGGTGCAGGCGCAGTTCGCGTTCGCCGGCAATCTTGGCTTCCTTGATGTGCATGTCCAGGCAGAAGGCGCAACCGTTGATCTGCGATGCGCGGATGTCGACCAGGGTCAGGATGGACTTTTCGATGGTCCCGGCCTTGGCCAGCATGCCGAATTCGACAAACTTCTTGAACAGTTCCGGCGATTGGGCAAAGGCGTTAAGACGTTGGCTCATGATGGCTCCTAGGTGGGTTGGGCGCTTCCCGATCGGGGTACCGGGTGTTGCGCTTGCTTGTTCGACGCCCAAATCGTAGGCCGGCTCGCACCACGGCAGTAGCCCCGGCGCAGGGACCACGATGTTGCCGCAATGGCAACAATCGCCTCGCGCGATCACCCCGAAAATACGCAGGCAATCAAGGCTCGCGCCCGGAATCCATCATGAACAGAAACGATATCTCGATGCAGGACATCCACTACTTCGTCGAAGTCGCCAAGCGCGGGAAGCTGTCCGCCACCGCCGTGGAACTCGACATACCCGTGGCCACGCTGTCCCGCCGCCTCACGCAGCTTGAACAGACGCTGGGATACAAGCTGCTGAACCGCACCACGCGCAGTGTCACCCTGACGGCCATCGGCCAGCAGTATTTCGACCAATGCGCGGCGCATGTCGAAGGCGCGCTGTCGGCGCACGAAATCATCAATTCGAACCTGAACCACCTGGCCGGCACGTTGCGCGTGTCGGTGATGCCAGGATTGACCACGATCCTGCCGGCGGTGCTGAAGGAACTGCGCGAGACCCATCCGCAGATCTCCTTCGAAGTGGAGCTTGGCTCAGCGGACACGGGCCGCAACGGCCAGCACTTCGATCTCATGCTGCGCACGGGCGAGCTGGAGGATTCCGCGCTGATCCAGAAGCACGTGGCCCAGGTGCAGTGGATCCTCGTCGCGGCCAGCAGCTATCTGGACCGTTTTGGACGCCCGACTTGCCCCGAGGATCTGGGTTTGCACGAGCGCATCATCACCGGCGACCTGCAGGACTGGACGCTCGGCGAAGGCGAAAGCCTGCTCAACGTCAAGGGTCCCGCCCACATCGGCACCAACAGTTCGGCGCTAGGGGTACAGCTTGCCACCGCCGGGTTGGGAATCGCGTGGATGCCCAGCCATCAGGCCCTGTCGCAAACGCTGCGGGAGCTGGAACTGGAGCAGATACTGCCCGACTGGAAGCTGCCCCCGGCAACCATCTATGCGCTGTCCGACAACCGCGTGACGCCGGCGCGGGCCACGGTGTTTCTGGATACGCTGCGTCGGCATCTGCGGGTGAACTGAGCGGGCGCCGCCCTACCCCAGCAGGTTCTCCCTGACGTGCACCAGATGCCGGCGCACGGCCGCCATGGCGCGTTCGGCGTCGCGGTCATGCAGCGCCTCGACGATCTCGCGGTGCTCGGCTTGATAGGCCGCGCGCCGCTCGGGCGTAAGGCTCTTGCGCTTGAGCGCGCCCCAAGTGGCCTGCGAGCGCGCCGCGGTCATCAGCACAAACACTTTTTCGATGAAGAGATTGTGGGTGGCCATCGCCATCAGCTCGTGCAGTTTCGCGTCCCACACCTCGAAGGCTTCGAAGCTGGCCGCAGCTTCGGCTTCGTCGCAGGCGTGCTGCATGGCGGCGAAATCGGCCGGGGTGCCATGCTGCACCACCAATGCAGCGATGGCCGGCTCCAGCACCAGGCGGGCGGCCATCAGTTCGGCCGGGCTGGTTGAGAGCACCTCGCCGCGCAGCAGCGCCTCGGTCTGCGCAAGCGTGGACGGCGAACTGGCGTAGGTGCCGCTGCCCACGCGCTGCGAAATGAGACCTTCGTCCTTCAACTGCGCCAGCGTGCGCCGCACGGTCGAACGGCTGATGCCGAACTCGTCGCTCAGCGCGCGCTCGGTCGGCAGCCGGTGACCCGCCGGCCACGCGCCCGACTGCAGGTTTTCGATGATGACCGACCGCATGGCGGAGGCTTTGTCCATGGAAACTCCCTGATGCATTGCGGCGTGATGATACCAAATCAGTCCAATAAAATCCTGCCGGTCAGGTGAGACACGGGTTCTCCTGCGGCGAATCCTGGTTTATCCTGCCCAACACGGGCAATTGGGCCGACAAGCCTTCCAATTGGTATTTATTGGTACGTCATCACGGGCGGCCACGACCGCCGTAGGAGTGAGCATGAAGATCGCGGTATTTCGAATCAACGGTGAGCGGCGCGTGGGCGTGGTGTCTGACGATGGCGGCACGGTCACCGCGCTGGACTTCGCGCCGGAACTCGCGGCAGCCGGCGCGCTGACGGCGGTGCGGTGGCTGGCCGAGGGCCGCGCCCTGCCCGCGCAGACGGGTCCGTCCTATCGCTGGGACCAGGTCGAACACGAAGCCCCGCTGCCCGCGCAGCCGCGCAATCTGTTCTGCGTGGGCCGCAACTACCACGCCCATGCCAAGGAACTGCGAGATTCCGTGTTCAAGGACAACGACGCCAACCCCGAGTCCTGGCCGATTGTCTTCACCAAAGTGCCGCAAACCGTGGTCGGCCCCTGGTCCGACGTGACGCTGCCGACGGGCATTTCCGACAAGATCGATTACGAGGCCGAACTGGCGGTGGTGATCGGCAAGGGTGGCCGCAACATTTCACGCGCCGAGGCCATGAGCCATGTGATCGCCTACACCGTGGTCAACGACGTCACGGCGCGGGACGTGCAGATGCGCCATCAGCAATGGGACCTGGGCAAATCCTTCGACACCTTCTGCCCCATGGGACCGTGGCTGGTCACGGCGGATGAGCTGGACGGCCGCAACACGCGCGTGCGTTGCTGGGTGAATGGCGAGCCGCGCCAGGACGGCAACACCGAGGACCTGATTTTCGACATCCCCACGCTGATCGAAACCTGCTCGCGCGGCATCACCCTGTATCCGGGCGACGTCATCGCCACAGGCACACCCGCCGGCGTGGGGCAGGGCTTGAACCCGCCGCAGTTCCTCAAGAGCGGCGACACCGTGCGGATCGAGATCGACGGCATCGGAAGGATAGAAAACCGGTTCGTGTGAGGTCGGCAGAATGAGCGCCGGTCAAAAGAAACCGGCGCCGCGCAGCACAAAAGACCCTAAGGAGTGAGACATGATTCTGCGCTGCAAACTGGTGGCCGCGGCTGCCTTGCTATGCCTTGTGACGCCGGCCGCGATGGCCGCCGGCTATCCCGAGCGTCCCGTCACCCTGGTGGTGCCCTTCCCGCCCGGCGGCGTCGCCGACACCATCGCCCGGCCGCTGGCCCAGGCGCTGGGCGACAAGCTGGGCCAGCCCATCGTCATTGAAAACAAGGGTGGCGCGGGCGGCGCCATCGGCATCGGCCACGCGGGCCGCGCCAAGCCCGACGGCTACACGCTGCTGATGAGCCTGTCTTCGATTTCGATCCTGCCGGCCGCCGACCGCCTGCTGGAACGCAAGCCGGCCTATCAGCTTGACCAGTTCGTGCCGATCGGCCGCATCACGGCCGACCCCACCGTGCTGGTGGTCCGCGCGGACGCGCCCTACAAGACCCTCGAAGAATTCCTCGATGCGGCCAAGAAACAGGGCGGCAAGCTGAGCTATGGCAGTTCCGGCATCTACGGCACGATGCACGTGCCGATGGAAATGCTGCAGAGCGCCGCCGGGATCAAGATGATGCACGTGCCCTTCACGGGCGCGGGCCCGGCGGTTCAGGCGCTGGTCGGCGGCCAGGTCGACGCGCTGGCGACAGGCCCGTCCAGCGTCATGCAGCTCATCCAGGCCGGACGCGTGCGGCCGCTGGCACATTGGGGCGACGGCAAGCTCGACAGCCTGCCGCAGGTGCCATCGTTGAAGTCCAAGGGCTATGACGCGAGCTTCGTGCAGTGGTCCGGCGTCTTCGCGCTGGCCGGCACCCCACCCGCCGTCATCGATACGCTGCGGCGCGCGGTCAGGGAGATCGCTGCCGATCCCGGCGTGCAGGCCCGCATCGCCGGGACCGGCAGCCCCGTGCAGTACCTGGACGCGCCCGCGTTCGACGACTACTGGAAAAAGGACTCCGCGTCGCTGGAAGTGGCGGTCAAGCGGATCGGCAAAGTCGAATGACGGCTGAACCGTCGTGCCGCAGCGGGGGCTTCACGCCCCCCTTGAGTCATTGCACCGTCACTCGCGCCGCCGCCTCGCGAGCCAACGCCTTGCGGTCCACCTTGCCCACCGCGTTCTCAGGCAGCCGGTCGATCCAGAACACGTCGCGCGGCACATAGATCCGCCCCAGCCGTGACGACACTTCGGTCTGTATCGCCGCGGCATCCGGGGTGGAATCGCCAGTGCGCTGGACGAAGATGACAGGCGTCTCGCCCAGGTCTTCGTCCGGCGCGCCCACCACGCAGCACGCGGCGACACCCGGCAGCCCCGTCACCACCCCCTCGATGAGCGCGGGCGAAATGTTTTCTCCGCCCCGGATGATCACGTCCTTGATGCGTCCGGTGATGGTGAGATAACCCTGTGCGTCGAAACGGCCCAGGTCGCCGGTGCGCAGCAGCGTGGGTGCGGCGGCGTCCCTGCTTTCCACCCCCAGGTACCCGAGCATCAGGCTGTCGCCCGCGATGCAGATCTCGCCTTCGGCGCCCGCTGGCGCGCGGGCGCCGTCGGGCAGGCGCAGGCTCACGTCCTGTCCTTCGAGCACCGTGCCTACCGATCCCACGCGCCGCGCGCCTGGCGGATTCATGGTCGAGGTGCACGTCGCTTCCGACAGTCCGTAGGACA
>DALZRX010000098.1:0-417 GCA_032015805.1 Achromobacter sp. | reverse complement strand
AAGGCTTCGATCCGGCGGTGCAGCGCCTCGGTGATGGGCGCCGACCCGCAGCGCGCAAAGCGCAGCGCGGCCAGGCTCTCCGGCGCGAAGTCCAGCTCCAGCATGCGGGCGTACATGGTCGGCACGCCGGTGATGAGGGTGGGCCGGAACGTGTCCAGCAGGCCTGGCATGTCCTGCGCGCGGAACCGGCCGGCGAGCGCCACGCTGGCGCCCGCCAAAAGCGGCGTGAAGATCTGGTTGTTCAGGGCGTTGGTGTGATGCAGCGGCATGACGTGCAGCAGACGGTCAGCGGGCGTCAGGCCCGTATGCGCCAGCACGCCGCGCGCGTTGTTCGCCAGGCCCCGATGGGAAAGCAGCACCCCCTTCGGATTGCCCGTGCTGCCCGACGTGAAAAGCAGCAGTCCCGGCGCCTGCGGC
>DALZRX010000097.1:0-10989 GCA_032015805.1 Achromobacter sp. | reverse complement strand
GCACAGCTCAAGCGCGCCACCGACGCCGCCGCGCTCGCGTCCGCCGCGGCCTACGCCAAGTCCCGCGACGCCGACATCCAGGATATCGCCGAACGCTACGTGGCGGTCAACCTGGGCATGGACCGCGCGCAACTGGGCCGCGCGCTGTCCGTCCGGGCCGAGACCATCACGAAGAACGACATGCCCGGCACGCGCGTCACGGCGACGTTCGAAGCCTCGAGCATCCTCTCGCAGACACCGGACCAGTCCGTCACGGTCGCGTCGGCTGCCGTTTCGCGCCAGCGCTCGCTGGAAGTGGCGCTGGCGTTGCCCAACACACTGGGCGAAGACGCCAACAATCTGGCCGTGTTGCGCCGCTTGGGCAAGTCGTTTGCCTCGCGCCTGCTGGAAGACGCCGACAGCGCGTGGCTTGCTCTCGTCCCCTACAGCCAGTCGGTCAACATCTACGACCCCGAGCAGTCCAATCGCATCCGCAACTGGAGCAAGCCGGGCGCGCTCAACCCCGTCGAGCTCACGTCGCTGTTCCGCTCGGGATACGCCAGCCTTGCGGACCGGCGCATCCCCGACCGGCGCGCCAACCTGCTGTGCATGTTCCGCGGCCTGAACCGCGGCGACAACTACTTCTGGACCGAGCCGCCCGCCGGGCAGTTTGGCGTGTACTACCGCCACGACCTGCCCGACAACGGCAGCCCGGGCGCCCCGCCCATCCGCTGGATCGGCCCCAATCCGGACTTCGGCCAGGCCAACGGCGTGAACGACACGCGCTGGATGGTCGCCGACCGCGGCTGCCCCCACGCGGCGCTGCTGCCGCTGACCAACGACCAAAGCAAGATCGGCGACCGCCTCGACCAGATGAGCACGCGCTTCAACACCAACCATGCGATCGCCATGGGCTGGGCCGCCATGGCGCTGGCGCCGGGTTTTCGTGGCGGCTCCGGTTGGGGCCTGGAGGACGATCTGCCCCGGGACTTCGACGACGGCACGGGTGATCGCGTCAAGGCCATCGTGTTCCTGGTCAATTCCACCGCGCAGCGCTGGTTTGACACGGACGGCTACAACGCCTACGTCGGCCAGAAGATCGACGGCGATTCGGACAACGGCGGCGGCGAGGCCAGCGTCGTCACCGAACGCTTTTCCCGCCTGTGCAGCAGCTTCCGCGCCCGCGACCTGAAGTTCTACCTGATCGTCACCGGCAGCGACGAGGAAACCGACGAAGACGGCCAGATTCGCAGCGCGTCGGACTTCCGCCGCATCGCCGGCCCGGGCCTGGCCATCTGCGCCGAAAAGGGCTCGGACCAGATCTATCTGTCCGGCAAGGACTTCGTGGTCTCCGAAGGCCGCATCCAGAGCCGGCTCGACGACATCGTCGACGAACTGCGCCAGCTCGCGGCGCTGACCACGCTCGTCGAATAAGCCTAACCAAGCATCAACATCCCATTCGTTCCAGGACTTCCATGACTTCCCGCCGAATCCCCACGCTCCGCCGCCAGGCACTGGCCCTGGAACCCCGCTTCCTGCTTGATGCCGCCGCGGTCGCGACGGCGGCGGACGTCGCCAAGAATGTCGCCCCGACCGACACGGCGCCTGGCGTCGACGCCACGCCGAACCACGCCACGGTCACCATCAACGACAGCACCGACAGCATTCCCGACGTCGACCTGTTCAACAATGTCCAGGTGTCGCTGGACCGCGGCAATCAGGCGTTGGAGGATCTGGAGATCACCGTGGACCGTACCGGAGCCAGCCATGCGCTGGTGATCGACGGCACCGAGATTTCCTTGCAATCGACCTCCACAGCGGGCAGCACCGCCGGCAACGATTACACCTACACGGTGTCGGTCAGCGGCAACACAACCACGATCACGCTATCCATCGCCTCGTCGGAAGCCAGCGGGCCGGCCGACGTTGCCGCGTTGATCGACGGCATCGCCTACCGCGCCCTGGACACGAAGATTGCAACCGGCACCATCCACGTACGTCTGGCCAGCCTTACCGATGCCGGAACGGAAAGCGCAGTGTTGGACATCGGCGCCGAAGTCGAGATACGCAACAACATCAACGTCGCGCCCGTGCTGGTGGATGCCGGCATGCCGGACATCGCACAGAGTTTCACGCTGGCCGACCTGGGCAGCAGCCGCGAGCTCGCCTATTCCAGCGACGGCAAATATCTGTTCGCCGCCAACGCCTCCGGATCCATCGCCGTTTTTGCGGTAGGCGAGCACGATGAACTGACGTTCAAGGCGATCCACGCCAGCATCGACGGCCTGACCGATATCGCCGACATGGCGTTGAGCGCGGACGGCAAGCAGCTGTACGCGATAACCGGCTCCAGCGTCGTGACCCTGGATATCGGCGCGGACGGCACGCTGTCCAACGCGCGTTCCACGTCCACCGGAGACACTGTACGCAACCTGGCGCTGTCGGCTGACGGCAAGCAGGTCTATGTCACGATGCAGTACAACGGCATGGCCGTCTTCAATCGCGATGCCACGACGGGGGAGCTGACCCGCATCCAGACACTGGACGAAGGTTCGCTGGGGGGAGGGCGCAGCCGCACGGTGACCAGCGCCGGCGACTTTGTGTTCGTAGCCTCCGGCAGCGAACTGGTCACCCTGCGCCGCAACGCTGATGGCACGCTCGCCAAGCTGGACGCCGGGTCGCAGATCACCGGCATTCCGACCGGCACCGCGCCATCCCTGGCGGTTTCCGCTGACGGCAGCCTGGCATTCATCGGCGACGGCTCGACCATCCGCATCTATGCGTTGCGCGACGGCGCGCTGGAAGCGCGTGGCACGCAGGCACTGAACGGCGTCAGCGCACTGGCCGTCACCCGTGACGGCTCGCGGCTGTACGCGACGTCCAGCGATGGTTCGGTCGCGATCTACAGCATCTCTTCCACCGGCGTCCTGACGCTGAACGGCACTCTCACGGGCATAACGGGCGGCGCGGCCCTCGCACTGGCGCCAGATGGCGACAATATCGCCGTCGCAGGAAGCGGCATCACCCGCCTGAACGCGACGCACGCCTATACGGTCGGCGGCGACCCGATCCGCGTCGCCGGCAATCTGTCGCTGTCCGATGCCAACGCCGACCCCCTGGCCAATGGATCGGGGGATTACAACGGCGCGCGCATCATCATCGACGCGAACGTGAACACCGGCGCATTCGGCTTTGCCGCGGACAATGGCCTGGAACTGGTGGACGGCTTCATCAAGCTGAACGGACAGACCATTGCCTCCTTCACGGCCAGCGGCGACACGCTGACCATCACCTTCACCGCGTCGGCCACCGCCGCCACCGCCAATCAGGTATTGCGTCAGGTCACCTACGCCAACACCAGCGCCACTACCGGCACCCAGATCACCTTCACCGTGCGCGCCAACGACGGCGCGTTGGACAGCAACGGGGTGGAGATCACCGTACCCGTGAACCACCCGCCCGAGGTGGACCCGGCGGTCGCCGCGGGCTACGCGCTGGACAAGGCCACCAGTGAAACCGGCTACAACGCCACGCTGCCCGCCGGCCTGTTCAAGGACTCGGATGGCAACGCATTGCGCTGGAGCGTGACCGGCCTGCCCGCAGGACTGACATTCGATCCCGACACCCTCACGCTGTCGGGCTCAACGCTTGCCACAGGCAGCCACACCTTGACCTTCACGGCGAAGGATGCGTATGGCGCCACCGCGACGCACAAGCTGGTCCTGGACGTGGGTCAGATTGCCAACCGGGAGCCGGAAGTCAGCGCCAACGCGCCCGGCACGCTGCCGCTGGCGCCCACGGGCACGCCCGGCTACAGCGTCACGCTGGACGCCAGCATGTTCCACGATCCGGACAGCGTTTATGCGGGCAGCTCGCTGACGTGGAGCGCGAGCGGCCTGCCCGACGGCCTGACGTTCGACGCCGCCACCCGTACGCTGGGCGGCACGCCCACCACGGCTGGCGACTACAACATCACCATCACCGTCACCGATGAAGACGGCGCAAGCGCCGAGCACACGATGACGCTACGCGTGATCTCGCAAGCAGAGGCCGGCAACAGCGCGCCCGCGCTAACGCCCGACGCGGACACGCTGCACTATGCCAGCGACGGCTCGTTGAGCGGATTCAACAGTTACGTCAATAGCCTCACCCTGTCTCATGATGGCGGCACGCTGGTAATTGCCGCCAGCAGCGGACAACTTGCCGGCGGCGATAACACGCTTTACGTCTACAGTCGCGACACCGCCACCGGCACCCTGACGCTCGTGGAGCGCGTCAACCTGCCGGGCATTACGTCGGTGTCCTATTCGGATGACGGCACTCTGTTGTATGCAGCCACGGGAAGCGGGACGGCCTACGCGATTGCCGTTTTCCGCGTCGAAGACACCGGCGGCCTGACGCAGATCGGCACGGTTGGAAATCTGACAGAGAAGGTGCTGGAGATCAAGGCAAGCCAGGACCGCGACGCGCTGTACGTCCTGACAGCCACCAAGCTGCACGCCTACCGCACGGACGGCGACGGCGCGTTGACGCTGCTGGGTTCGTATACGCCCGGCGCGGGCTTTGGCACGGCAATATCGATCCAATTGGGCGCCGACGGCACGGTCTACGCATTGAGCGGCGGACGCCTGACCATCTACGCAGCGGACGCGGACGGCAGCCTGACGTACTCGGGCCAAATGACCCGGAGCGGCGCCGTGTTGACCTGGACCGACGCGGGCGGAGTCGCCAGCACGATCGCAACGCTCAGCAACAACAATGCATTCAACGGCGCCAATGCCTTTGTCGTTTCCCGGACGGGCGAGATCCATGTCACGACCGATAACTTCTTCCTCACCACGCTCCGGTACGACAGCACGGCCCAAAAGTTGAGCCTGATCGGCACGAACGACGTGTCGATCGAATACCAGACGGCGCACGGCCTCACGTTGTCGGAGGACGGAAAGGCGCTGTACCTGGTCAGTGCGGCAGGCCACGGTATCAGCGTTTATACGGTCGACGCGAACGGGATGCCGACATTCTCTGAAACGATCGCCACGGCGGCCGGAATGTCGCGCGTAATCGTCAGCGACGATGGCCAGTCCATTTATGGCGGCAAGCATCGCTTCTTTGGTGAAATTACCCTGAGCATGTTGCGCGCCGGCCCCGAAAGCCACGGTGCCTACGCCGAAGGGACCGCGTCGACGCCCGCAACCGGCATCACGCTATCAGACGCCGACTACGACGCGCTCGCCAATGGCACCGGTAACTACAACGGCGCCACCCTCACCATCGTGCGCGACGGCGGCGCAAACGCCAACGATCACTTTGGCTTCGACGGCGCGAACGGACTGACACTGGTCGGCACCGAAATCCGCCTGAACGACGTCAAGATCGCCGACTTCACCAGCGCGGGTGGCGTGCTCACCATCGCCTTCACCGGCCAGGTCAGCACCGCCACCGCCAATGCGGTGCTGCATCAGGTCACCTACACGAACGACAGCAAGGACCCCGGCGCCGCCATCAGGCTTAAGGTGCAGGTGCGCGACCAGTTCGCCAGCGGCGTGGATAGCATCGTGCTGGCGCTGACGGTCGCGCAAGTGAACGACGCGCCCGCCGTCGTTTCCACGCCCGCCGACACGAAGTACAGCCCCGGTGAAGCCGCCGTCGGCCTATTCGACGGCACCACGATCTCGACCGTTGAGAACGGCCAGACGATCGCCGGCCTGACCCTCACCGTGTCGCCCGTCGCCAACGGCGCCAGCGAGACGCTGACCGTGGACGGCACCGCCATCGCGCTCGTCGCGGGCAACGGCACGACCACCTCTGGACACGCCTACACCGTCACCATCGCCAGCGGCGTGGCCACCGTCACGATCACGCCGGCAGCCGGCATGACGGGCGATCAGGCGGCGGCGCTGGTGGACGGCATCGCCTATGCGAACCATGCCGCTACCCCGACCGTGGGCGAGCGCAGCATTGCGCTGACCGCCGTGCGCGACAGTGGCGGCACGGACAACGGCGGCAAGGACACCACCGAACCGAATGTCGTCGCCAAAGTGAACGTGCAGTTCGAAGCGCCGGTGCTGACCACGCCCGTCGATTCGCTGGGCCTGGACAAACTGATCAGCCAGCTTGCGGACGGGGCCCCGGCCGATGCGCTGAAAGGCGCGCTGGATGTCTTCGAGGTGAACGGCAAGTTCTACCTGCTGCGCACCACCACCGAATACAACAGCGACGCGATGGCCGACCTGGAGGTCAATACGCTATACGTGCTTGAGCGCGGCGCGGACGGCACACTGCGCATCGCGCAGGCCATCGGCAACAGCGAGCTCGGCGCGCTGGCCGGCGCCGCGGACCTGCGCGTCTCGGCCGACGGCAAGTCGCTTTATGTCGTCGCCAACCAAGGTGTCGTGCTCTTCTCCCGTGATGCGGCGACGGGAATGCTTACCGCGCAGGGCACCTTTGGCACGGACGTCGTCACCGAATACGGCATGATCCGCGACGTGCTCGCCACGGGCGGCCTCGTCTACGCGACGGCGGGAGACAACCTGCTTGTCTTCCGGCAGGACGGCGCCACGTTGACGCTGATCCATACCTATACCGACGCTGGGGATACCGGCCTGCAGCTTGACGGCGCCAATGCGCTGACGCTCTCTGCCGACGGCCGCTTCCTGTTCGTGGGCACATCCGGCGGCAGCACCCTGGCAAGCGTCTTTTCGCTGGACTCCAGCGGCGTTCCGACGTTCGTCATGGCCGCGCAGGGCAAGGACCCCGCTGCGACCGACCAGTTCTACTTCACGCAGACGCTGACGGTTTCGCCGGATGGCAAGACGCTCTACGTAGTCGACTTCGACAACAACCAGCATCGCCTGCACACCCTTGCCATCGATGCGAACGGTCAGCTCACCGCGCTGGCCACGACACTGCCGGCTGGCGAGGTCAAGCAGATCGTCGTGTCGCCGGACGGCTCCGCCGTGTTCGTGATCGGCACCGACCGGATCGGAATTTACAGCCGCGGCGCGAACGGCGTGCCCGTCCGAGTCGGCGAGATCTCGAGCTTTGGCGATCCGTTCGAAGACGGCCTGAGCTTCGACGGCATCCGCAGCGCCTCGCTCAGCGAAGACCGCACGAAGCTGTATCTGACCGGCGAATTCTCGTTCAAGCAGGGCGTGCTGGTGCTGGACCTGAAGCCCGCCGCCGCGCACTACACGGAAGGGACAAATCCTGTGGCCATCCTGCCGTCGGCCACGCTATCCGATCCGCAGCTCGATGCGCTGAACAACGGACAGGGCGATTACAGGGGCGCCAGCATTACGGTTGAACGCGTGGGCGGCGCGCACGCCGACGACCGTTTCGGCTTCATCCCCGGCGACAACTTGCGTCTGGACACTGCTAGCGGCCAGGTCCTCCTGAACGATGTCGCCATCGCGACGTTCTCGCAGAGGAACGGCGTGCTGACGCTGACGTTCATCGGCTCCGTCAACCAAGCCGACGCGCAGAACGTGTTGCGCCGCATCGCGTACAGCAACGCCAGCAACGATCCCACCCGTGACGGCGCGACCATCGCGCTGCGCACCACGCTGCACGATGGAGACGGCCATCAGGATGAACTGCAGACCGAGGTCGAACTGGAAGGCGTCAACGATGCGCCGATCATCGAGACCACGCCCCTGAACCCCACGTTCCCGGCCGAAGGCGAACCGGTCAAGCTGTTCGACGGCACCACCGTCGACACCGTCGAGTCCGGACAGGAGGTGGCCCGCATCATCCTCACATTCAGTCCCGCAGATGTGCAGGACATCCTGCGCGTGGAGGGCGAGGTGATCCGCCTGAACGAGGACACCAGCGGAACGAGATTCACCCCCTCGGGCATGGCGTACATGGTGACCCTCTCCAACAACGTCGCCACCGTGACCCTTTACCCGAACTCGTCGGGCGAACGCGCCGCGCAGATCATCGACAGCTTGACCTACGCCAACGCTGGCAGTCCGCTGACCGGCACGCGCACGATCAGCCTCACCGTGCAGGAGTGGTCCAGCGTCAATGGCTCGACGGATGCGGACGAGGCGGCAACCGTCACGCTGACCGGCCCCGCGACCCCGAACACGCCGCCCACGCTCTCAGGCGGCGATGCCGTGCCCTACACCGAGCGCGCCGACGCCGTCCTGATCGTGCCGGACGGCGTGATTGCGGACGCGCAGATGGATGCCTTCAACGGCGGCGAGGGCAATTACGACGGCAGCGTTCTGACCATCACGCTGGGTGCGGGCAAGAGCGCCGCCGACGAACTGGGCTTCAAACCGGGCAACGGCCTGACGTTGGAGAATGGCGTCCTGAAGAAGGATGGCGTGGCCATCGGCGCCGTCTCGCAGGCCGATGGCATGCTGACGATCCGTTTCAGCGACGCGGATGGGACCATTCCCACGACGGCAGACGTGCAGAACACGCTGCGTCAGATTACCTACGCGAACAGCAGCCATGCGCCAGCGGCCAGCGTCTCGGTCAGCGTAATGCTGACCGACCAGCGCGGGCTGCCCTCGACCGCAATGGACCTCTCCATCGACATCAAGGCCATCAACGATGCGCCGGTCGTCGTTGCAGATCCGGTGCTGTCGCTGGGCGACCTGACGCATGTGCAGGATCTGACGACGATCCCAGGCCTGGACAAGCCCACCGCCAGTGTCGTGTCCGCCGACGGCGCGCGCGTCTACGTGGCCGACGGCAAGGGCGCCATCGCGGTGTTCAGCCGCAATGGCGACACCGGATCGTTGACCTATCTGCGCACGTTCGCAGCCGCGGGCAATCTCGCGGGCATCCAGCAGCTGGTGACCTCGGCCGACGGCAAGAGCCTGTACGCCCTGCAAGCGGACGACACTGCCATCGGTGTGTTTGCCGTGGGCGCGGACGGCACGCTGACACACCAAGCCACCATCGTCAGCATCCAAGAGCTGGATGGCGGCAACCTGAATTACATGAAGGGCATTGCGCTGTCCGAAGACGGCAAGAATCTGTACGTCATTCACGACTACGGGATCGCCTACTTCAGCCGCGACGCGCAGACCGGCGCGCTCACCTACGTCGGCGCCATCAGCGGCGACATGTATGCGGAGCCGTACCTGTGGCTGCCCACCGACATGACGGTGCGCGGCGACCTGCTGTTCGTAGTCACCAATACCGACAGCGTGTCGACGCTGATCGTCTACCGCCGCGATAGCAGCGGCGCCTTGTCGGTCCTGACGCATATCCAGGGCGGCGGCACGGACGCCGCCGGTCAGACCGTTCCGTTCTCCAACCTGCAACACATCACCGTCAGCGCCGACGGCAGCATGATCTTCATCTCCAACGGCGGCACGGACATCCTGGAGAACCCCCAATCCATCGATGCCTTCCGCCTGAACGCGGCCACCGGCGCCCTGACCCATCTGGGCACGCTGACCGGCACCCAGACGGTAGAGAGCATCGCGCTGTCCGCGGATGGCAAGGCGCTGTTCGTGACCCAGGCGGATGGCACACTCAACTACTACGTCACGGCAACCCTCGGCCTGATCGCCTCGCAGGGCGGGCTGGACGGCGCCGGCCAGATCGCGGTGTCGCCCGATGGCGGTGTGATCGTCGTGGGCAACGGGCTGGACGTCCTGAACGCCCCGCCGGCCGCGCAGCCCGTCTACATCATCGATGGCGATGGCGTGCCTGTCGCACCCACGCTCGCGCTCTCCGACGCCGAACTGGACGCGGCGGGCAGCTACCAGGGCGCCAGCGTCACCTTCAGCGGTCAAACCGGCGATCTATTCAGCTTCCAGGCCGGAGACGGCTACACGCTTGCCGGCGACGTCATCTCGTTCAACGGCCAGCCCATCGCCACGCTGACGCAGACCGGCGACAACGCCACACTGCGCCTCACCGGCGCCGTCGACCGCGCGCAGGCCAATGCGCTGCTGCACCGCGTGACCTACGCCAGCACGGACGGCACGCCGGGCACGCGCAGCATCACCATCACGCTCAACGACGGCGAGATCGCCAGCGCGGGCTACGACGTGGACGTGACCGTCCGCCTGCCCAACCAGGCGCCGGTCGTGGGCGCCGACCCGTACACGCCCGAAACCGTGCTGGCCGGACGCGATTACACGGTGACCCTGCCGGAAACGCTTTTCAGTGATCCGGAAGGCGGCAAGCTGACGTGGAGCGTCAGCGGCCTGCCCACCGGGCTGACCTTCGATCCCGACACCCGCACGATCACCGGCGTGCTTGCCGGAACGGGGCAATACACGGTCGTCGTCACGGTGACGGATCCGGAAGGCGCGTCCGTATCGCGCGAGGTGATCTTCGAAGCCGTCGAGCCGCCGAACACCGCGCCCGTCGACAGCGGGATCGCACTGACACCGGGCGTCGTCCGCGTGGGCGAACCCTACGCATACACGTTCCCCGCCGGGCTCTTCGCCGACCCCGACGGCGATTCGCTCACGTGGCAGATCGACGGCCTGCCGGAAGGGCTGACCTTCGATCCGGCGACCCTGACCATCCGCGGGACCGCGACGGCCGAAGGCAGCGTTGCCGTGGTGGTGAGCGCCACCGATGCGTCAGGCGCCAGCGTCTCGCGCATCATCACGCTGACGGTGGCGGTGGCCGAGACGGGGCCGAATCCGGGCACCAATCCCGGCACAGATCCTGGCACGAATCCTGGCACACCCCCGGGAACGAATCCCGGCACGCAGCCCGACCCCAACGCCAACCCGAATCCCGGCAATCCGGCCGACGTGCCGCCGCCAGATCTGAGCACGTGGCAGCGCGAGCCGGTGTTTGCCTCCGACACGAACGCTGGCGACACCCGGGAAGACGCGTTCCGCTCACTGCGCCAAGCGCTCGGCGGCACGACCGCCGCTTCGGGCGACGCATTCAGCGTCCCCATCCGCGACGGATTGACCCCGCCGCCGCAATGGACGTCAACGGCGCTGCTCGATGCCCTGCTGGCGGCTTCGCTCGAACGCCGCGACGCCGACGCCGCGCGCCCGTTCACGATGGACGCAGCAA
>DALZRX010000096.1:0-11127 GCA_032015805.1 Achromobacter sp. | reverse complement strand
CATCCGCAAGATCGCCGCCGCCCTCGGCGCCGGCTGCACGGTCGTGCTCAAGGGACCGGAAGATTCGCCCAGCGCCGTCATGGCCATTGCGCGCATGTTCCATGACGCCGGTCTGCCCAAGGGCTGCCTGAACATCGTCTGGGGCGAACCCGCCACCATCTCCGACTACCTGATCCGCTCGCCGATCGTGCGCAAGGTGTCGTTCACCGGCTCCGTCCCGGTCGGCAAGCAACTCGCCGCGCTGGCGGGCGCGCACATGAAGCGCGTGACCATGGAGCTGGGCGGCCACTCGCCCGTGCTGGTGTTCGACGATGCCGACATCGACCGCGCCGCCGAAATGCTGGCCAGGTTCAAGGTGCGCAACGCCGGCCAGGTCTGCGTGTCGCCCACCCGCTTTTATGTGCAGGACGGCGCGTACGAACAGTTCCTCGCGCGGTTCTCGGACGTGCTCAAGAACATCAAGGTTGGCGACGGCCTGGAAGCCGGCACCGAAATGGGACCGCTGGCTCACGAACGCCGCGTGCCCGCCATGAGCGCGTTCATCGACGACGCCCAAAAGCACGGCGCCAAGGTGGTCGTGGGCGGCGGTCCGCTGGATCGCAAGGGCTTCTTCTTTGCCCCCACCGTTGTGACGGACCTGCCTGACAATGCCATGTTGATGACCGAAGAGCCCTTCGGCCCCGTCGCCCCCGTGGTCCGCTTCAGCGATACGGACGAGGTGCTGCGCCGCGCCAACAGCCTGCCCTTCGGACTGTCGTCTTACGTCTTCACGAATTCGTTGAAGACCGCGACCAAGGTCTCGAACGGCCTGGAGGCCGGCATGGTCAACATCAACCATTTCGGAAGCGCCCTGGCCGAGACGCCCTTCGGCGGCATCAAGGACAGCGGCATCGGCAGCGAAGGCGGCACGGAAACGTTCGAAGGCTACCTGGTCACGAAGTTCATCACGCACGTCTGACCCCGCGCCCCCGCAACGCAAAATCCCGCGCCTGAGGCGCGGGTTTTTTTTGCCTGTCGTGTAGCCGGGAGCCGTCCGGAATTCATGACGCTGTCATGCGCGTCGGTAAGCATTGGGCCCGCTTACAGCCAGCTGACCCGCGCCACCGCTTCGGCATTGCCGACCCTCGCATGCGCGACGGCTGCCGCATCGAACATTCCAGGACCCTCTCGCCCGATGACGCTTCGCCCTTCCCGCCCCGTCCGCGCCGCAGCCTCCCTGCTGCTCATCGCCTTACTGACCGCTTGCGGCGGCGATAAGGACGACGACACGCCGCCGCCCGTTGCCGAGACACCGCCCCCGGCCGAATCGCCCGCGCAACCGCCCGCCCCCGTGCAGGTCGCGTTCATGCCCGACATCCATTTCCACGACGTCTACGCGGACTTCAAGGACGGCTCGTTTCCCGGCATCCCGAATCCGAAGACCGGTGACAACGCGACCATCCGGACGATGTACGCGCAACTGACCTCCACACGCCTCTTCAACGAGAACTACTTTGCCTTCCTGGCCGCGTTGGACGACGCCGTAAAGCGCGGCGTGAAGTACATCGCGCTGCCGGGCGACTTCTCGGATGACGGCCAGCCCGTGCACATGCGTGGACTGGTCAAGATCATGGATGACTACTCGAAGAAGCACGGCATCCAGTTCTTTGCCGCGCCGGGCAACCATGATCCCAACCGCCCCTTCAACCAGCCGGCAGGCAAGGGCGATTATCTGGGGCTGGACCCGGTAACGGGCGCAATCGGCTTCTCCCAGCCGATCTACAGCCGCGGCGCCAACGTGTGCAACACCGCCTACAGCGGCGACTGGACGCGGATCGGCAATACGTACTGCACCGAGGAAGTGCTGCACATGGGCTACTCGGGCATCACGAGCGCGCTTGAGCAGCACGGCTTCATGCCCCAGCCGCAGAACGTGTATTACGAAACCCCGTACAGCACCTACAAGTACGAAGACTACGATTACGCCACGGCGGTGGCGCAAGCCAACTGGATCAACCGCCAGTACGAGATCTGCGCCGAGGGCACCGGCGGCCCGAACAAGCCGCAGAACTACACGCTGTGCAAGATGGTGCCCGACACGTCCTACGTGGTCGAGCCCGTCGACGGGGTGTGGCTGGTGGGCCTGGACGCCAACGTCTACGTGCCGACGGGTCCGGGCGCAAACGACTTCACCGGATCGGGCGACCAGGGCTACAACAAGATGCTGACCCACAAGGCCCATGTCATCACGTGGCTGGCCGACGTGGTGGCGCGCGGCAAGGCGCAAGGCAAGCAGGTCATCGCCTTCAGCCACTTTCCGATGTCGGAGTTCTTCAACGGCGCATCCGACGACATCGAGGCGCTGCTGGGCGCCAACAAGATGCAGATGATCCGCCGTCCCGCGGAGAACACCACTCGCGCGCTGGCCGATACCGGACTGAAGGTGCACGTGGGCGGCCACATGCACTTCAACGACATGGCCCTGCGCAACTACGGCGGCGACCATGCGCTCTTCAACATCCAGGCGCCCTCCATGGCGGCCTACGTGCCCGCCTACAAACTCATGACGCTGCAGAGCGCGGACGAGATCGAAGTGCAAACCATCCGGCTCGACAAGGTGCCGCGCTTCGATGAACTGTTCGACCTCTACCGCGCCGAGAACGCCTACGACGTGCCGCCGCGCTGGAACGTGTCCATCCTGGACGCCACGGACTACGGCGACTTCACCTACCGCTACATGAGCGAACTGGTGCGCCTGCGCCTGCTGAACGACGACTGGCGCTGCGAGATGCGCGAACTCGTCAAGAGTCCGCTGACAGGCGCCGACCTGCTGGCGCTGTCGCAACTGCAGACGACGGTGACGCTCAAGGAGCTGGCAAGCACCGGCAACCAGAACAACCTGACACCCGCGTTCTTCGCGTGCCTGTCCGACGGTGGCGGCAGCGGCGCGAGCAATGCGGCTTACGCGGCGGATGCGGCCAACGCCCAGGCGCGCGCACAGGCCCTGGCCCAGGCCAATGGCATGCAGCTTTCGGATTTTGCGCAGTGGACGGCGCTGGAAATGGCGGGCGACTTCGTGCGCCTCGCCAACGCCGGCGACCTGGCGTTCACCGACATTCCGGCGCAGCGAGCCAGCCAGTACAAGCTGCTGGCGCAGGCTTTGAGCCAGACCAACGCCGCCGTGCAAATGAGCGGCAACAACGTCAGCAACGCCAACACGCCCGCTGACCTGTTCAAGGCGCGCTTCAAGCCGCTGATGGCGATCATGCTGAAGCTTGCCAACGGCGCGCCGTCCGAACACATTCGCCTGGACCTGACGACCAACAGCATCGTCAATCTGTCGAACCAGCCCTCGCCGTTCTAAATCGATCGGGCTTGCCCTGAACGGTCAACGGCCCGCTGTATCAGCGGGCCGTTCTGCTGTGGTTCGCTGCCTTGTAACGGATGACGCGCTCAACTTTGCGCGGCACGGCCGCCCGCGCGCAGGTCCCGCGGGGTCACGCCAAATCGCTGCTTGAACAGCCTGCTGAAATGCGAGGGGTGGGAGAAACCGACCTGATAAGCCAGTTCGGCAATGCTGCGGTGACCGTGGCGCGCGTCCAGCAGCAGGTCGCGGCATCGGTCAAGCCGCTGCTCGAAAATAAACGATTCCACAGACAGGCCGCCCCCGCGCAGGATGCGGTGCAGATACGCGATCGACACGCCGCACCCCTGCGCCACCCGCGAGGGCGACAAGCCCGGATCCGCAAGATGCTGGCGGATGTAGGCAAGCACGCGTGCCCGGTGCGCCACCGTGACGCTGCTGTCCGCCTCCGAGACCTGTCCCTGACCCGGCTGCACCAGAAAGAGAACAATGAGGTCGATGAGACGTTCGCCCAGTTCGGCCGCCTCGGTATCGGACCACGCGTCCATGCCCTTGAACAGGTGATCCATGAAACCGGCAAGCAGCGCGCCGCGCGGCGACCCGTCGTCGGTGCGCAACTTGTAGAACGCGCCGATGCGCGAGTCCCGCTGCGACAACGCGCTGCGCGGGAACGAGACACTCAGGCTGCGGTAACCCGACACCCCCTGTGCCGTGGCCTGGTACGGCAGGCTCTGGTTCATCAGGTAGACGCAACCCGGTTCAACCTGGAATTCGCGGCCCGACTGGTGCACGGCCAGCGGACCGGCCAGCGGCAGGCCGAAGGTATAGAACTCCTGGTCCAGCCGCGACACATTGCCCGCGGTGCGTTCCAGTCGCTGGCCCTGATAGTGCAGGTCGTTGAACTGCAGGCTGGCGCGGCGCGCGTAGCGCACGTGGCCGGCAAAATGCCCGGGCTTGCCGCCATGCACCTCGAAGGGTCCGAAGGCATCGGTCAGCGCCGCGCGCCACTGATCGCGCCGGTCAGCGCCGGCGCTGGCCGAAATGGCGAATTCCGTATCTGGCATGGCGCTGTCTCCTGATGCCGGGCGCAAATTGATCTTGCGTCTACATATTCTTGACTCACCCTGCTCTGGGGTGGAAGGCGCATTGTGGGCGCGCCTGCCGCAAGTCTATATTCAGCCCGATAAGCACACAACATGGACAACCCGGGAGGAGACCCATGGCACAGGCAGACGCGGCATCCGCGCGCCACACGCCGGCATCGCGCTACCTGCGCTGCGCGGGGCGCGAGCTGCACTACACCGAATGGGGCGCCGCCGATGCGCCTCCCGTCATCATGTGGCATGGCCTGGCCCGTACCGGCCGCGACTTCGACGAGCTGGCTCGTGCCCTCGCCGGCGACTACCGCATCCTCTGCCCGGACGTGATCGGACGTGGCCTGTCGCAATGGAGCCCCGACCCGATCGCCGAATACCGGCTGGATTTCTACGCAACGCTGGCGCGCGCCCTGCTGGACGAATTGTCGCTGGCGCGGGTGCGCTGGGTGGGTACGTCCATGGGCGGCGCCACCGGCATGCACGCCGCCGCGACTACGCTGCGCGACCGCATTTCGCACCTTGTCGTCAACGACATCGGTCCGGAACTGCCGCAGCCAGCCATCGAGCGCATCCTTGCCTACGCAGGCAATCCGCCGGCTTTCGACACGGTCACCGAGCTGGAAGGCTGGTTGCGCGCCGCCTACAAACCCTACGGCTGGCAAAGTGACGAACAATGGCGGCGGATGACGGAAACCTCCGTGCGCCGGCTGCCCGACGGCCGGGTCACCGCCCATTACGATCCCGCGATCGTCGGCCAGTTCAGCCACCATCCCGGCGACTACGACCGGTGGTCGGGATACGACACACTGCGCATGCCGCTGCTGCTGCTGCGCGGCGCCGATTCCGATCTGCTGCTGCCGGAGGTCGCGCATGCCATGACGCAGCGCGGCCCGCAGGCGCAGCGCATCGACTTCCCCGACTGCGGCCACGCACCCGCTTTGAACGTGCCGGCCCAGATCGAACCCATCCGTCAATTCCTTGCCAAGCCGGACAACACGGCCACGCGTGCCCACTGACACCAGGAGACTTCCATGAAACGCATTCTGCTCGCCGCGATGGCCAGCCTGTGCATGAGTTCCGCGCTGGCGGCGAAGGATTTCGTCGTCGCCCATGTCTATGACAAGACCGGCCCATTGGAGGCGTACGCCAAGCAGACCCAGAACGGGTTGATGCTAGGCCTGGAATACGCAACCCAGGGCACCATGACGGTGGCTGGGCGCAAGATCCGCGTGATCGAGAAGGACAACCAGGGCAAGCCCGACGTTGCCCGCGCGCAGCTCGCCTCAGCCTATGCCGACGACAACGCGGACATCGCCGTGGGGCCCACTTCGTCGGGTGTCGCGCTGGCCATGCTGCCGATTGCGGAAGAATACGAAAAGATCCTGCTCGTGGAACCGGCAGTGGCGGATTCCATCACGGGCGCGAAGTGGAACAAGTACATCTTCCGCACGGGCCGCAACTCTTCGCAGGACGCCATCGCCAACGCGGTCGCGTTCGACCAGGAAGGCACGTCTATTGCGATGCTGGCGCAGGACTACGCGTTTGGCCGCGACGGCGTGAAGGCGTTCAAGGGCGCGCTCAAGAACGCAAAAATCGTGCATGAGGAATACCTGCCGGCCAACGCGACCGACTTTACCGCGGGTGCGCAGCGGCTGTTTGACGCGCTGAAGGACAAGCCGGGCCGCAAGATCATTTTCATCCTGTGGGCAGGCGCCGGCAATCCGTTCAAGATCGCCGATCTGGATCCCAAGCGCTACGGCATTGAGATCGCGACCGGCGGCAACACGCTGAGCGCCATGACGCCGCTGAAGTCGCTGGCGGGCATGGAGGGCGCCACTTATTACTACTACGGCATCCCGAAGAATCCGGTCAACGACTGGCTCGTGGCCGAGCATCAGAAGCGCTTCGGTCAGCCGCCTGATTTCTTCACCGCTGGCGGCATGGCATCGGGTATCGCAATCGCCGCCGCCTTGAACAAGACCGGCGGTGATTCGGACACCGACAAGCTGATCAAGGCCATGGAAGGCATGAGCTTCGACACGCCAAAGGGCAAGATGACTTTCCGGCCCGAAGATCACCAGGCCATGCAGTCGATGTATCACTTCCGCATCAAGAACGATCCGTCCGTGCCCTGGGCGGTGCAGGATCTGGTCAAGGAAATCACGCCGGACCAGATGGCCGTTCCCATCCAGAACAAGCGCTGAATTCCGCTGCTCATGCTCGAGACCCAATCGCTCACGGTGCGTTTCGGCGGCCACGTGGCTGTCAATGACGTCAGCTGCGCCTATGCTCCCGGCACGCTGACCGCCATCGTCGGACCGAACGGCGCTGGCAAGACCACGTACTTCAATCTCATTTCGGGCCAGTTGCGCGCCAGCGCCGGAACGGTGATGCTGGACGGACGCGACCTGACCACGCTTTCGGCGCCAGCCCGCATGCACGCCGGTCTGGGACGCGCGTTCCAGCTCACGCAGCTGTTTCCCCGGCTGAGCGTGCACGAGAACGTGCGGCTCGCGCTGCAGTCGCGGCAGCAGGGCATCGGCTGGCGGCACATCAGGTTCTGGCGCACGTGGAGCGACGATCGCGGTCTGATGGACCGCGCCGACGCGCTTCTCGAGCGCACGCGGCTGGCGGCGCGCCGCGACCATCCGGCCGCCGACCTGCCCCACGGCGACCAGCGCAAACTCGAGATCGCCATGCTCATTGCGCTGGAACCGTCGGTATTCATGTTCGACGAACCCACCGCCGGCATGAGCGTGGACGATGTGCCCGTCGTGCTGGACCTCATCCGCGAACTGAAGGCCGACGCCTCCAAGACCATCCTGCTCGTCGAGCACAAGATGGACGTCGTGCGCGAGCTGGCCGACCGCATCGTCGTGCTGCACAACGGCCGCTTGATGGCGGATGGCGATCCCGCCACCGTCATCGCCTCGCCAATCGTCCAAGAGGCCTACCTGGGCATCAGCGCGCCGGAGGCGGCATGACGGCACACCCGCTCCTGGAACTGAAGGACGTGCACACGCACATCGGCGCGTACCACATCCTGCACGGCGTGAACCTGTCGGTGCCTGCTTCGTCGGTCACCATGCTGCTCGGGCGCAATGGCGCGGGCAAGACGACGACGCTGCGCACCATCATGGGGTTGTGGCGCGCGTCGCAGGGTCAGGTCTGCCTGGAAGGCAAGCCGGTCGGCGGCCCCGGCACGCGCACGTCGCCGCCCGACATGGCGCGCATGGGCATGGCCTATGTGCCCGAGAACATGGGCATCTTCGGCGACCTGTCCGTGAAGGAAAACATTCTTCTGGCCGCCCGGCATGCCAAGACAGCGGCGCAACTCGACACCACGCGTCTGGAGTGGATTTTCGGGTTCTTTCCCGCACTCAAGAAATTCTGGCTGCATCCGGCGGGCAAGCTGTCGGGCGGGCAGAAGCAGATGCTGGCCATGGCGCGCGCCATCATCGAGCCGCGCCGCCTGCTGCTGGTCGACGAACCGAGCAAGGGGCTGGCGCCCGCCATCATTCAGAACATGATCGACGCGTTCGTCGAGCTCAAGCAGTCCAACACCACCATCCTGCTGGTCGAGCAGAACTTCAACTTCGCCCGCCGCGTGGGCGACTTCGCGGCGATCATGGATAACGGGCAGGTCGTGCACGCCGGCGCCATGGCCGAACTGGCCGCCGACGAGGCGCTGCAAACGCGCCTCTTGGGCCTGTCACTGGGAAGCCACCAATGAACACGTTGGACATCGAAGCTCCGCTGCCGCGCGCGCGTGCTGATCTCTTGCCCGTGCTGCTGGTGCTGGCGCTGGCCACCATTGCGCTGCCGCTTGTCGGGTCGTTCTCCACCTGGGTCACGTTGACCTTCGCCGGCCTGGCGATGGGCATGATCATTTTCATCGTGGCCTCGGGAATGACGCTCGTCTTCGGCCTGATGGATGTGCTGAACTTCGGGCACGGGTTGTTCATTGCCATCGGCGCCTACCTGGCGGCGACGGTGCTTGGATCCATGGCGGACTGGACGCAGTCCGGCAGCCTTTGGACCAATCTCGTCGCGGTGCTGCCCGCCATGATCGTGGGCATGCTGGTCGCGGGCGCCGTTGGCCTCGCCTTTGAGCGCGTGATCGTGCGGCCGGTGTATGGCCAGCACCTGAAGCAGATCCTCATCACCATGGGCGGCATGATCATCGGCGAGGAGATCATCAAGATGATCTGGGGCCCGCAGACGATCACGCTGGCATTGCCGGAATCCATGCGCGGCGCATTCCTGCTGGGCGATGCCGCCATCGAGAAATATCGTGTGGTGGCGCTGGTGGTGGGTTTGGTCGTGCTCGGCGGCATGCTGTGGGTGCTCAACCGCACCAAGCTCGGCCTCCTGATCCGCGCCGGCGTCGAGGATCGCGAGATGGTTGAAAGCCTGGGCTACCGGATCCGGCATCTCTTTGTCGGGGTGTTTGTGGCCGGGTCGATGCTGGCCGGGCTGGGCGGCGTGTTGTGGGGGATGTACCAGCAGTCGATCGTGCCGCAGCTTGGCGCGCAGGTAAATGTGCTGATCTTCATCGTCATCATGATCGGCGGCCTGGGTTCCACGGTGGGCTGCCTGATCGGGGCATTGCTGGTCGGACTGATGGCCAACTACACGGGTTTCCTCATGCCCAAGGCCGCCCTGTTCTCGAACATCGCGCTGATGGTCGCCATCCTGCTGTGGCGGCCGCAAGGCGTGTACCCCGTGACGAATCGCTAGGAGCCGTAGACATGTCGTTTCGCCTGCTATCCGGCGACCCTCCGCGCAGCGCGATCCTGGCGCTGCTACTCATGGCGATCGTGGCCGCGCTGGCCGCGGCGCCCTTCCTGTTCCCCGGTCCCAAGGCGTTGGCGGTCGCAGCGAAGATCCTCGTCTTCATCATCCTGGTGGCCAGCTACGACCTGCTGCTGGGATACACCGGCATCGTCAGCTTCGCGCACACGATGTTCTTCGGCATTGGCGCATATGGCGTGGCGATCGCCAGCATTCGAATGGAGCCGGGCTGGACGGCGGTGCTCACCGGAACGGCTGCCGGGCTGGCTGTGTCGCTCGCCTTTGCCCTGTTGATTGGTCTGGCGAGCCTGCGCGTGCGCGCCATCTTCTACGCCATGATCACACTGGCCGTGGCCGCGGCGTTCCAGACGCTGGTGTCGCAATTGTCGGAACTGACCGGCGGCGAGGACGGCTTGAACTTCAAGGTCCCGCAAATGCTGCGGCCCGCGTTCCGCCCGTTGTCGGAGCAGGTGTTCGGCGTCACCGTGGACGGACGGATCATCACCTACTACCTGATCGCGGCGGTGTGCCTCGTGCTCTTCCTGGTGCTGCTGCGCATCGTGAACTCTCCGTTCGGCCGTGTGCTCCAGGCGATCCGCGAAAACCCCTTCCGCGCCGAAGCAATCGGCTATCGGACCGTGCTGTACCGCAGCCTGTCGAACCTGCTCGCCGCGGCGTTCGCCACGCTGGCCGGGGCGATGTACGCACTCTGGCTGCGTTACAACGGCCCGGACACGACGTTGTCATTCGAGATCATGCTCAACATCCTGCTCATGGTCGTCATCGGCGGGATGGGGACGATGTACGGCGCAGTGGTCGGCGCAAGCCTTTTCGTGTTTGCACAGAGCTATCTGCAGGATGGCCTGCATGCCGTGCACGAGGTCGTGTCGGGCATCGCGCCGCTGGCGGTGCTGTTCGAGCCGGACCGCTGGCTGCTCTGGCTTGGAATTCTGTTCGTGCTGTCGGTGTATTACTTTCCGACCGGCGTCGCCGGGCGGTTGCGGGAATTTGCAAGACGCTAGGAAGCGACGCCCGGATTGGCCTCCGGCGCCTTGCCGCTAGCGACCGCCCTGCTTCAGCGTATCGGCGTCTCGCCGCAGCGTGTTGACGCGGCGTTGCATCTCATCGATGCTGCGACGCGACGCGCTGTTTCCGCGGTCAAGCCCGGATCCTGAAGGCGTCGGGGCCAACGGCGCCATGTTCATCGGCGCACCCGGGTGCAGCGGAATCATGGCCGGCGGGTGAGGATCCGCATTGGGCGGCGGCGCGTTCAACACGCGCTCCAGCACCTTCAACTGGTCTCGCTGCGACTGCAACGCCCGTTCCTGGTCCAACAGGCTTTGCTCGTCGGGGTCGTCGGTGCCGAAGATGGCGGCATGGTCGCGCGACAGGCCGTCCAGGTTGACCCTTGCGTCGGGCCCGGCATTCAACACGGCTTTGCCCAGCCCCGTCGCGTCCGTTGGGAGCTGCGCGGGACCTGGGGTCGCGGTCGGCGCCAGGCGGGGGGAAGCACCGGCGGGCACCCCGGGAACCGACCCGGGATTTGCGGCTGAACCGGCGCCGGGCGGTGCTGGGACAACACCGCCCGCTGTCGGCGGCGCGGCATTACGCTCATCGGCGGACGCAGGGCTAAAAGCCATCGCCATCCAGCACGCAGCGGCGCAGGCAAGTCGGGCGGATGTGCTGACGCGGTGCATGCTTATCTTTTATTTCCTCGACGCGGGCGCAAAAAAAACGGCAAGGGGTTTCGCCCTTGCCGTTTTATATCAGAACGGCGAACCGTTCCGATGTGCTGCCTTCACTTAGATGATACGTGCGGCTTCAACCAGACGCACCACGCGCCACGACTTCGAGCGCGAGATGGGACGGCCTTCAGCGATTTCAACCGTATCG
>DALZRX010000095.1:0-11130 GCA_032015805.1 Achromobacter sp. | reverse complement strand
GACAGGCCGGGGGTCCAAGCCAGCACCTGCACGTCTGCGCCTTGCCCACGCAGCGCGGCACCCAAGTCGCGCCCCGCCTGGGCGGGAAGACGGTGGGGCGCCTGGAAGGCCAGACCCTTCACGCCGCTGCGCGTCCAGCCGAGCAGACGTTCGGTCCATGCGGTCAGGAACCCGGGCGCGGGCGGGCCGTCGGGCAGGTGCAGCACGCCGCGCTCCTCCGCGTTCAGGCGGGGATCGCGCGCCGGTTCTTCATGCAGGGAGCGATACCAGCCCGGCTCGGCGGTGGTCTCCACCGCGTTGCGCGCGCAACGGTCCAGGATCACGTCAACGAACAGCGACAGGCCGTGCGCCGACAGTTGCGCCGTCGCCTCCGTATACCATTCCGTGATCGGCACCTGCACGCCTTGCGCCAATGCCGTGTCGGCATCCTGCGCGGCGCGGGAACCCGGCTGCGGCCCGGTCAACCAAGGGGCCGGCACCAGCACGGCATTGAAGCCGCGTTGCGCGAGCCGCTTGCACAACGCCTGGACGGCGGCATCATCACCCGGAAGCCCGTTGCGGGCGTGATAGAGGCGTAAAGGGGCGCGGGAAGGCGCCGGGACGGAGGAATGAGGCACCGGTTTCGCTCCTTGCTCAGATCGCCGCTGGCATGGCGCCACCTGTGCGCTGCTGGCGGCGGTTCACTGCGGAGACGCTCGCAGGCGGTACGGCCGCGGCGGGCGCCGCGTCGCGGTACTCGGGTTCGACCAGCGAGCGATACAGGCTGGCGTAGAGGCTGACCGCGGAGCGCCAACCGAAATCGGTATTCATGGCGTTGCGCTGCATCAGCCGCCAAAGGATGCCGTGCGCGCGCAGGTCGATTGCACGCTCGATGGCGGCGCTCATGGCCTGCGGCGAGTCGCCCTCGAACAGCAACCCGGTTGCGGACGCCATGGCGGACAGGGGTGCGCGCGGGCCTGGATCCTGAATGGTGTCGGCCATGCCGCCGACCCGCGATCCGATCGGCAGGGTGCCATAGCGCATTGCGTAGAGCGGCGTCAGGCCAAACGGTTCGAAACGGCTGGCGTGCAACAGCATGTCGGAACCGGCATGCAGGCGATGGGCGATGCCCTCGTCGTAGCCGATGTGGGTGCCGCAGCGGCCGGGGTAGCGGCGCCCGATGTCCTGCAAGGCTTCCTCAAGCCGATGGTCGCCCTGGCCCAGGATGGCAATCTGCAGTCCGGGATGCCGCTCCAGGACTTCGGGCAGCGCATGCACCGCGACATCCGCCATCTTTTGCTCGGTCAGGCGGTTGCCCATGCCCATCACCGTTGCGCTGGGATCCGGGTGCAGGCCGAATTCGCGTTGCAGCGTTGCCTTGCAATGGATCTTGTTCGTCAGGTCGCGGACGGAATAGCGATGGCTGCGCAGATACGGATCCCGCGCCGGGTTCCACAGCACGTCGTCGATGCCATTCGGGATCGGCAGCAGGTCGTCCGACCGGCTGCGCAGCAGTCCGTCCAGGCCGCAGCCGAATGCGGGCGTCATGATCTCGCGGGCGTAGGTGTGGCTCACCGTCGTCACGCGGTCCGCGAAGCGGATGCCGGCCTTCAGGAAATTGAGCTGGCCCCACGCCTGCGCGCCATCATCGTTGCGCGCCCATTCCGGCACGCCAAATTCGTCGGCGCACGCCATCGGGAAAAGGCCCTGGAACGCCAGGTTGTGGATGGTCATGACGCTTTTGACGTCGGACAGGTTCGCCGCACGCAACAGCAAAGGCACCAAACCGGCGTGCCAGTCGTGCGCATGCACCAGGGTGGGGCGCGCGAGGCCGGGCAGGCCGGCCGCCACGCGCACCGCTGCATGCGCCAGCGCAGCGAAGCGGATGCCGTTGTCGGGATGTTCGCGTCCATTCTCGTCGGCATACAGGCCGCCACGGTCATACAGGGCGTCGTTCTCCAGAACCAGGAAGTCCAGCCCGGACTGCGGGCACTTGCCTTCGAGCAACAAGGCCGGGCCACCCGGCAGGTCGTCCAGGGTGGCGACCGTGCGAACACGATTCAGCTTGCTCCGCACGCCCCGATACGCGGGCAACAGCACGCTCAGGGGCATTCGCGCCTCCATCAAGGCTCGCGCCATTCCAGTGATGGCATCTCCCAGGCCGCCCGTTTTGGCCAGAGGGAATGCTTCTCCCGCCACGATCAGGGTTCTCGTCTTTGCCATGCTTGCTCCAGTTGATAGGCCGGTCGAGACAGTTGCGACTCGATCGCAATTACGCCGAGGCCCCTCCTTACGCAAGCCGTGTGCCCAAACCTGCGGACGTTGGAGAAATTGCGCAATGCAGCAGAAAAACCCGTCGGCCAAATGGCGGATGGGGATGCCGCCAATGCCCGCCGCTACCGGGCTTTGTAATTTTTATCTGCGCACGAGCACCTAATTTCCAATCGGGGGCAGGAACGGCGGTTGCTGCAAGGAGACGCTTTCAACGACGACCGCATGGAGAAATGTATGGAAACAGTGTCGGACTTCGTATTGAAGCGGCTGTCGCAATGGGGCGTACGGAAGGTGTACGGCTACCCCGGCGACGGCATCAACGGGCTCGTCGGCGCCTTTGGCCGCACGGAGGAGCCGCTGGAATTCATACAGGCCCGCCACGAGGAAAGCGCGGCGTTCATGGCGTGCGCGCATGCAAAATTCACGGGTCAGGTGGGCGTATGCCTGGCGACCTCGGGACCTGGCGCCATTCATCTGCTCAACGGTCTATACGACGCCAAGCTGGATCATCAGCCCGTGGTCGCGCTGGTCGGCCAGCAGGCGCGCAGCGCGCTGGGCGGCGACTATCAGCAGGAGGTCGACCTGATCAGCCTGTTCAAGGACGTGGCGCACGATTATGTGCAGATGGCGACGACCGCCGAGCAGGCGCGGCACATGATCGACCGGGCCATGCGCATTTCCTTGGAGCGGCGCAGCGTCACGTGCGTCATTTTCCCGAACGATGTGCAAGACCTGCCGGCCGTGCCAGTGCCGCCGCGCGAGCACGGCACCGTGCACACCGGCATTGGCGTGACGTCGCACGCTGCCGTACCCGGCCCGGACGCGCTGCGCAATGCCGCCGACATTCTCAACCGCGGCGAGAAGGTGGCGATCCTGGTCGGAGCCGGCGCACTCCAGGCGGGCGAACAGGTCAGCCAGGTCGCGGAACTGCTGGGCGCGGGCGTCGCCAAGGCGCTGCTGGGCAAGGCCGTGCTACCGGACAGTCTGCCCTACGTGACAGGCGCCATCGGCCTGCTGGGCACACGGCCAAGCTGGGACATGATGAACGAGTGTGACACGCTGCTGATGGTGGGCACCTCATTCCCGTATGCGGAGTTCCTGCCGCAGGAAGGCCAGGCGCGCGCGGTGCAGATCGATCGTGATGGGCGCAAGCTCAGCCTGCGCTATCCCGTGGAAATCGGCCTGGTGGGCGACAGCCGGTTGACCCTGGAAGCGTTGATCCCCTTGCTTGAACACAAGAAAGCGCGGCGCTGGCGGGAACGGATCGAAAAGCAGGTCACGGCCTGGCGCGAGACGGTGCACGCCCGTGCGATGGTCGACGCCAAGCCGATCAATCCGCAGCGTCCGTTCCTGGAGCTGTCTAAACGGCTGCCCGCGCAGGCCATCCTGGCCTGCGACTCGGGATCGGCCGCCAACTGGTATGCCCGCAACGTCGATATCCAGGCGGGCATGATGGGATCGGTGTCGGGCGGGCTGGCGACCATGGGTTGCGGCGTGCCATACGCCGTGGCGGCAAAGCTGGCTTATCCGGACCGGCCCGTCATCGCCCTGGTGGGCGACGGCGCGATGCAGATGCTGGGCATCAACGAACTCATCACCATTGCGCATCGCTGGAAGGACTGGAGCAACCCCACGCTGATCGTCATGGTGCTGAACAACGGCGACCTGAACCTGGTGACGTGGGAACAGCGGGTGATGGGCGGCGATCCGCGCTTTCCGGACTCCCAGTGGCTGCCGAAGTTCTCATATGCCGAATATGGACGGATGCTGGGTCTGGAGGGCATACGGGTCGACAGTCCGGACGACGTCGGCCCGGCCTGGGACCGCGCGCTGGCCGCAGGGCGGCCCGTGGTCCTGGAGATGGTGACCGATCCCGAAATGCCACCGTTGCCGCCGCACATACCGACCAAGCAGATCGGGGCGTACTTCAAGGCGTTGCGGCAGGAAGATGCCGCCGCGGGCGGCGCGGCGTTGCGCGCGACGATCAAGCAATGGTGGGCTGGCTGACACGCCCGCCCCACGGTTTTTTTCACTTCAGGAGCACATCATGGCAAACACCGGAGGGACGAGTTCCCAACAACCTGGGCAAGGCGGACAGAAAACGCCCGATCAAGCGCCCGCCGAACAACCCAAGCCGGATGCACCCGAATCGGGCAAGGATGAGAAGGGGCATTGGCCTCCCGACAGTATTCCGAATCCCATGCCGGGCGTGGACCCGCAGCAGACGCCGGGCATCGACCGGCTCTGAGCGGTTCCTGCACGGCATAAGGCCTGCGGGCCGTGCTCCGCGTGCGCCGTGCCGCGGGGGGAGCGACCCGCAATTTTCTAGGAGAACACATGAACAAGCGAGATAGGCTGCGCGATATGTTCCACACTTCGGACACGTCTTCGCGAACGATGCGTGACCTGATTTCCGGCACCGAGGATCTGTTGCGAAGCACAGCCAGCTACAGCGGCTCGGAGATCGAATCCGCGCGCGACAAACTCAAGCACCAGCTCGATGCTGCTCGTGACCACGCCCGCGGCTGGGAACGCGCCGCCTGGGACCGGGCGCGAGTGGTGTCGCATGCCACGGACGACTACGTGCATGAAAACGCCTGGAAAAGCATCGCGGGTGCGGTGCTGATAGGCGTCCTGGCGGGCATCTGCGTGATGTCCGACCACGGCAGGCGGCGCTGAGGGCCGCCCCAGGCGCTGGACAAAGGACACGCCGGCCCGGGCCGGCCCCGTGATGGAGTGGGGCCGGCCCGGGTCTTTTTTGTCCCCGGCCTGTAAAAAACGCCGCGCGGGCCCCGCGCTTGCACTGTCTTGCGCGATAGTGCGTTCGCGGCACGCGGCTTGCGTGGAGCGTCGATGGCGGGGCGCGCATTGTTGTTCCGCGACACGTTTCATTCAAGGAGACAGACCATGAACCAACCATTGACAGGCGCCGGACAGGCGCAAGGCGAGACCCAAATCGTCGGCGGCCCCAAGAGCGACAGCAGTGGGCCCGGCCCGCAGATCATGGCGGCCAGCACGCTGGAAGGCAATGACGTGTACAACCCGGCCGGCGAGTCCCTCGGCAGCATCCAGGAGATCATGATTGACGTGCCTCGTGGTCGCGTTGCTTACGCGGTACTGTCGCGCGGCGGCATCCTGGGGATCGGCGACAAGCTGTACGCCATTCCGTGGAGTGCGCTCACGCTTGATACCGACCGCAAATGCTTCGTGCTGAACGTGGACAAGGAGGTCCTCAAGAACGCCGAGGGCTTCGACAAGGACAATTGGCCCAGCATGGCCGAAGAGACGTGGGCGCGGGGTATCCATCAGTACTACAACCAACCTCCGTACTGGTAAGCCGACAAAAGGAGGACGGCATGCTCCGAGACGGCAGATTGATTGCGGTATCGCCTTGCTTCAACGACGCCGTGATCGGCTGCGCAGGCCTGCTGGCGGCCCGCGCGGACAGCACCGTGCTGACGGTGTATTCGGGCATGCCGCTCGAGGCCGGGGAACTGGCCGAGGCGGACCGCCTGGCCGGTTTCACGACGGGGCGGGAAGCCGTCCAGGCCCACCACGCCCAGAGCGAGCGGGCGTTGTCGCTGCTGGGCGTGCACAGCGCGCATATGGACCTGCTGCACGATCATTATCTGGCGAGCGGTGAAGAAGGGCGTCTGACGGGCGCCCTGGCATCCGCCTTGTCCGCGTTGCGGCCGCGCGTAATTCTGATGCCGCTGGGTTTGAGCCGGGCAGCGCACGTTCGGGTATCCGACGCGTGCCTGACCATTCGCGCGCTGTTTCAGCGCGTCGAGTGGATTGGCTACGAAGAAATTGCGGAAGCCGAGCCGGGCGCCGTCCAGGAGCGTCTGGCCAATCTGCTGCGGCGGCGGATCCTGGCGTCTCCGGTGGATGTCGGCGCAGAAATGGATGTCGCTCGCGCGCGTCAGCGCGCGGTGGCTGCCCGCAGCAGCCTCGCCCTTGCCGGCCACGAAGGGGAGTCGGCGGTATCGGCTGCTCGCCCGGAACGATATTGGCGGCTTTCGTGGCGGCGTGACAGGCCATGAGACCTTCATGGGATCTCACGGGGGGGCGCCTAATCCTTTTTGAGCATTGATGAACGATTGCGCATCGCAGACCATAGCGAGGTTGCGCCGGTCGCCGCACCTCGCTATGGTGCAAAGGATGCGGCGCACGTCGCGCCGATGTCCCTACAACCTCGGAAACCACAATGAGTTCGAATGCAGCCGACGCGCGCGGCCGGTCGCGCTGGGGCACCGCCCTGGCCATCCTCCTCCTTATCGGAGCGGTGCTCGCGGTGCTGGCGCTCGCCGCCACCCGCGTGGCCGAGCAGCGGATCGCCAGCATCCTCGGACCGCGCAGCCAGGTTGGGAACGTGCAGGTGGGACTGCGCCATGTGGTGCTGACGGACGTCGTGGTGCCCGGCGCTTCCGGGCAACCGGGCGCCCGCGCCCGGCGCGTTGACCTCGAGCCGGAATGGACCGCGTTCCTGCGCCGCGAGGCCGTGTTCAAGCGGATCGTCGTCGAAGGCTTCGATTTCGCCGTGGTGCGCAGTCCCGACGGCGACATGCAGATTTCTCCCGCGCTGCAGGCAGCATTGCGCGCGGGCGACGGCGGCGACGGCAAGACGCGGCGCAACGGTCCCATTCGCGTGGCGGAACTCATCCTGCGCGATGGCCGCCTCGACTACCTGGACGGCGCGGTGTCCAAGCCGCCGCACCGCATTCCTTTCAAAGACGTGCAGGCGCGCCTTCAGCCCGTGACGATTCCGGGCGACGGCACCGCGAGCGACATGGAGTTCAGCGGCAAGGTCGAAGACAACCGTAATGGCGAAGCCACCGTCGCGGCGCGGGGCAGGGTGACGATCGGCGGCACGGACGCCGACGTGACCGTGACGGTGCGCAACATGGACATCCGTCATGCGGCGCCGTATCTTGCCGAGAACGGCGCAGGGTCGCTATCGGGCGGCTCGATGGACCTGGATACCAAAACGTCCATTGCCAAACGGGAACTGAAGGCGTCGGGCGCCGTCGCGCTGCATAACCTCAAGTTCAGCGGCGATGGCAGTCTGTTCGCGTTGCCACGCAAGGCAGTGCTGGCGGCGCTCAAGGACAAAAGCGGCACGGTGCGGTTCGACTTCGCACTGTCCGGCCGCCTGGACAATCCAAAATTCTCGGTCACCCGGGGCTTTGCGGCGCAGGTCGCGCAGGGCTTCGGTCACGCAATCGGCGTCGGGGCGGAAGGCGCCGCGGAAGGCGTGACGGGTGCCGTCAAAGAGCTGGGCAATGCGATATCCGACCTGCTGAGTCCCACCAAGCCCTGAGCCCAAACGTTTTTATGGCACGGGCCGCGGCCTGCCGACACGCGCGCCCATGACCATCTCGGTCACCCAGTTCACCAGGATCGACGTGTACGCCTGCTGCGATGCCTTGTCGGTGAGGGCGTGGTCAGCGCCGTCCAGGATGCGGTGGGTCAGCGAATGCGAGCGCCGGAACGCCGAGCGGTAGCTCATGATCGTGGAATGCGGAATGTAGACGTCATGCTCTGCTTCCACGATCAGCACGTCCCCGCCGAAGTTGGCGCAGCTCGCCAGCGCACGATTGCTTTCGGGTTCGATGTGCGTGTTGCGATAGGCCCGCAACGTCTCGCGGTTGAGCTGGTTCTTGGGCAGCATCCATTCGTCGTCGCGGTACAGCGCGGGCACATGCAGCGCCAGCCAGCGAACGCGGCGCAGCCCACTCAGGATGGCGGCCAGGTAGCCGCCGTAGCTGCTGCCCACCACCGCCACCGATCCGCTGTCCAGCGAGGGGTGGGCGGCCAGGCGGTCGTACGCTGCCATGACGTCCCGCAGGTTGTCGTCGCGCGATACCTGCATCTGCTGGGCCTGCGTGGCGGCGTGGCCACGCAGGTCGAACGTCAGGCAGACGCAACCCAGCGCGGCAATGCCCTTGGCGCGGGCAAGGTCGAACTTCTGGTCGCCGCCCCAGCCGTGAATGAACAGCACGCCAGGAACCTTGCTTTCCGGCGTGAGAAAGGTGCCGGCCAGCCGCTGGTCGGCCACCTCGATGTTGATCGGATCGCTAAATGCGGCCATCTTCTTCCTCCAGGATCCCCCCGGATTTGGTGATCATGCCCACGGCGGAATCTTCGCCGCGGTACACGTATTGCTCCGACGTCGGCGCCGGTTCTTCTGAGCCATAGCGCTCGCGCGTGAAAGCGGACACGGTCTTGAGCGACGGGGACAGCATGAAGGCTTGCAGCGCCGCAAGCTCCGCAATGCTGGCCCCGCCGGCTCGCCAGGATTGTTCAAGCACGCCCGCGCGCGCTTCGCCCCGGGCATTGCGGCCAATGGCGACATCGTAGTTGCGGCGTGATGCAAAGAAGTCGGGATACGCGGTCGACACCGCCGCATCGTAGCGGCAGCTCAGGTCCACCGCCTGGCGTTGTTCGTCCGACAGGTTCAACGCGCGCAACTCGTCAAAGCCGCCCCGCGCAAACATGAGCCGGGAGCCGCCATAAACCGGAATGCCGTTGTTGTCCGGTGTCAGGGCCTGCGTGCCCACATACGACGCTTCAAGCTTGCCCACGCGCACCCAGCCGACGCTGTAGGTGCAGATCTCCGCCAGATCTTCTTCGAGCACCAATCCCAGACGCCGCATCGAAGCGGCGTCCTGGGCGGACAATGCGGCGCGCAATTCCTGCGCGTTGCGCACCACGACCTGGCCCCGTCCCGCCGTGGCGTCGGCGGGCTTGAGCCGAATGGTGCCTTCCTGAAGCAACCGTTCGCCCGCGCGTTGGGCATCGTCCAGTGCGAAGGCGGTATAGCCCCGCAGGACGGCGCCATCCAGTTCACCCGCGAGCGACCGTGCCCAGCCCCGCGGGAATCTGGCCTGAGCGTCCACGACGCCATGGGTGATGGATTTCGCCGCGACAAATGCGTGCGGGGTGACGCCGCCGAACAGGTCCGCCGCGCGGGCAATACCCAACTTCGTGGCGCGCGCCACGCTGGTGATGCTGCGGTCGGGCACGTAGTAGGGCGGTGGCTCTCCCCGGTTGCGCGTCGGCCGGAAGTCCGGCACGAAGCGCCTGCCCAGCAGGGCCGCAAGCCGTAAGGCGAGCGCTTCCTGGGAGGCAATTTCGTGCTCGGAAGCGCCGGCGCGCCGGGGGTAGGCGGCGACGGTGTCCGTCGTGTCGGGTCGGGGTCGATTCATGGTGGACCTCATAGTTGGCGCCGGGCCTGGCCAGGGGGAGCGGCCTCTCCCTTGCCCTTGCGCATGCCCAGCTTCAGCTCGATCAGGGGATAGGCCACCAGCGCCAGGCACAGCGGCGCCAGCGCATACACCGCGCGGTATGTCAGCGCCGCGCCCAGCACTTCGGTGGGCGGAATCTGCGATCCGAGGGCGGCCACGAAAATGGCTTCGGTGGTGCCCAGCCCGCCCGGCACGCGGGTGATGACCGACGCAAAGCTGGTGCACAGCAGGATGCCAAGCACGGCGGGGTAGCTTGCCTTGCCCTGCAGGAGTACGTAGCAGATCGCGCCCATGAGGGACCACGACAGCGCTGCCACGGCGCATTGCGCCACGGCCATGCGAGCGTGCGGTAGCGCAATGTGGTGGCCCATCCAGGTTACGCTGCGTCGCTTCGCCCGCGCGCACGTCACGACATAGGCGATGCCCAGGGCAAGCAGCGCGAGGCCCAGCAGCCGCAGCATGCCGGAGCCGATCTCCCACCCTGACGGCACCGGCACCGCGCCCAGCGCGAACAGAATGCCCGCCAGCCACGCGTAGCCGATCCAGTTCGACGCCGCGGCAAACAGCGCGACGCGGGTCGCGACCGACTTGCGGCAGCCCAGCCGGGTGTACAGCCGCAGTCGCGCACCCAGCCCGCCGACGAGGACGCCCAGGTTCAGGTTCAGGGCATAGCTCAGCATCGCCACGCCCAGGGCCTTGGGCGCCGGCAGGTTGTGGCGCGTGTACTTCTTGCCCAGGAGATCGAGGCTGCCGTAAGCGAGATAACCGGCGACCACCAATCCGGCGGCGATCGCGATGGTCTGGCCGGGGATCTTGCGCATGGCCACCCACACCTGGGGCCAGTCCACGGAACGGCCGAAGTAGTACAGCAACCCGGCCACCACGATCAGCACGATCACAGGCAACACGCGCTTTATTTTCGGCCAGCGGCGCCGCAGCGCGCGCATCGGAGACGAATGCAGGAGCTTCATGCCGTCTCCCGGCCGGTATCCGGCGTCACGGATTGCAGGCGCGGCTTGTGCGCGGGCAGGCTGCCTGCCCAGGCTGGAAAGCGCCGCAGGAAGTGGAACACCACGACGCCCAACCATAGGCGGCGCAGGCGGCGCCGCGAATTCTTCGCCATTTCCACCGGGCGGCAGTCCTCCGCGATCAGCCGGTCCAGGCTCTTACGCAGCGCGGCGTTCAGGGACGCGTCCCGCACCACCACGTTGGCTTCCAGGTTCAGGGAAAGACTCAAGGGGTCCAGATTGCTGGAGCCGATCGTCGACCAGTCGTCGTCCACGCAGGCCACCTTGCCGTGGAGCGGCTGCTTGCAGTATTCGTGGATTTCCACCCCGGAATCGATCAGGTAGTCGTAAAGCATCGACGCGGCCAGCCGCGCGACCAGCACGTCGGGCTCGCCCTGCAGCAGCAGCCGCACGCGCACCCCGCGGCGGGCCGCCTTCACGAGATCCCGCAGCAGGTGGTAGCCGGGAAAGAAGTATGCGTTGGCGATCAGCACGTCGGAGCGCGCCGAACGCACGCCCGCGCGGTAATAGCGTTCGATGTCGCTGCGATGGCTGACGTTGTCGCGCACCACAAGTCGGCCGCCGCCGTCGCCGGCGGGCAGGGGATCCATCCGCGCGGGGCG
>DALZRX010000094.1:0-11131 GCA_032015805.1 Achromobacter sp. | reverse complement strand
AAGAGCACTTCATCATCACGCCCGCGCTGGAGCTGAGCAACGCCTGGCGCGCCGCAGCGATCCCGGTGGGCATGGGGCTGATGGGCATCATCGCCCTGCTGCGCCTGTTGCGCACGCAGCCGTTGCCGCAGGTGGCCATGGCGCTGGCGGGCGTGGCGGCCGTGGTCGGCCTGTTCTGGATGGCCCAACCGCTGTTCTCCGGTCTGGGCAAGCTGAATCTTGTCATCTTCTTCGTGGGCATCGTCGCCGCCACCGTGTTTTCGGGCGTGCCGATCGCGTTCTCGTTCGCGCTGGCCACGTTCTCGTATCTGGCGCTGACGACGAACACGCCCATGGTCGTCATGGTGGGCCGGCTGGACGAAGGCATGTCGCACCTGATGCTGCTGGCGGTGCCCCTCTTCATCTTCCTGGGCTCGCTGATTGAGATGACCGGCATGGCGCGCGCCATGATCCAGTTCCTGGCCAGCCTGCTCGGCCACGTACGCGGCGGTTTGTCGTACGTGCTGATCGGCGCCATGTACCTGGTGTCCGGCATCTCGGGCTCCAAGATCGCCGACATGGCGGCCATCGCGCCGGTGCTGTTCCCCGAAATGAAAAAGCGCGGCGCCAAGCCCGGCGACCTGGTCGCCCTGCTATCCGCCACGGGTGCGCAGACCGAAACGATTCCGCCGTCCATCGTGCTCATCACCATCGGTTCGGTGACGGGCGTGTCGATTGCCGCGCTCTTCACGGGCGGCCTGCTGCCCGCCGTGGTCCTGGGCCTCGGCCTGTGCGGGGTGGTCTGGTGGCGCTACCGCAAGGAAGACCTGAGTCTCGTCCAGCGCTTCACCTTCAAGGAGATCGGTCGCTTCTTCATGATCGCGCTGCCCGCGGTGGCCCTGCCTTTCGTGATCCGCGCCGCCGTCGTCGAAGGCGTGGCGACCGCCACCGAGGTCTCCACCATCGGCATCGTGTATTCCGCCATCGTGGGCTTGTTGATCTACCGCTGCTTCGACTGGGCGCGCGTGAAACCCATGCTCATCGAAACCGCCTCGCTGTCCGGCGCCATCATGCTGATCGTGGGATGCGCGACCGCCATGGCATGGGCGTTGACCCAATCGGGCTTCTCGGGCGACCTGGCCAAGCTGATGGCAGACATGCCCGGCGGCAGCTACGGGTTCCTGGCCGTGTCCATCGTGGCCTTCATCATCCTGGGCAGCGTGCTGGAAGGCATTCCCGCCATCGTGCTGTTCGGGCCGCTGCTGTTCCCGATCGCGGTGCAGGCCGGCGTGCATGAAGTCCATTACGCGATGGTCGTGATCTTCGCCATGGGCATCGGCCTGTTCGCACCGCCCTTCGGCGTCGGCTACTACGGCGCCTGCGCCATCAGCCGCGTCGACCCCAACGAAGGCATTCGCCCGATCTGGGGCTACATCGGCGCACTGCTGATCGGCCTGATCGTCGTGGCCGCCTTCCCCTGGTTCTCCATCGGTTTCCTGTGACGCGACGCGGCCCCAGCGGGGCCGCGCCCTCCCGTCTCTCAGCCACTCCTTTTAGAAAGATCCAACATGAGTCGTTTCCTGGGCGAGATCCGCCAACTCGGTTATGTCGTGCACGACATCGAAGCCGCCATGGACTACTGGAGCACCAAGCTCGGCGTGGGCCCCTGGTACTACAACCCGCGCGTGCCCATCGTCAACTACCAGTACGACGGTGAAGGCTACGAGCCGCACAATTCCGTCGCGCTGGCCAATTCCGGCTACGTGCAGGTCGAACTGATCCAGACCCGCAACGACGTGCCCTCCATGTACCGCGACTTCCTGCAAGCCGGCCGCACCGGCCTGCAGCACGTCGCCTACTGGACCGAAAGCTACGACGCCGACCTCGAGCGCCTGCTGGCGCAGGGCTTCAAGCCCAAGATGAGCGGCGAAGTCGGCGAAAAGGGCCGCTTCATTTACTTCGACACGGAATACCACCCCGGCACCGTCATCGAGCTGTCGGAAGTGGCCGGCCCCAAGGGCCGCCTTTTCGACCAGATCCGTGAAAGCTCGGTGAACTGGGACGGCAAGGAACCGGTCCGCGCCTTTCCCGACCTGAGCCGCCTCTGATACGCCCCTGCCGCACACCGCCACCATGAACTCCCAATCGTTTACCGCCACCTACCTGATTGAAACGCCCGTCGACCCCGCCAAGGTTGCCGAGGTCATGGCCGGCGAGCAGTCCTGCGGCACGTTCACGCGCGTGCAGGGCGAAACGGACGAGCTGCGCGCCCGTGCCCGCGCGCGCATCGAATCCGTCGAAACGCTGGAAACCGTCGACACGCCCAGCCTGCCCAACGCGTACCTGGCGCGCCAGCCCGGCGGCATGCCGGGCAAGTACCAGCGCGCGCGGATCCGCATCGCGTTTCCCGTCGCCAACGTTGGCGCCAACCTGCCCACGCTGGCTGCCACGGTCGGCGGCAACCTGTACGACCTGGGCGAAGTGACCGGCCTGCGCCTCGAAAGCATGGAGTTGCCCGCCAACTACCGCGCCCAATTTGACCTGCCGCACGTCGGCATCGCCGGCACGCGCACGCTGACCGGCGTGGACAAGGGACCGCTGGTGGGCACGATCATCAAGCCCAACGTCGGCCTGTCGCCCGAACAGACCGCGCATCTGGTGGCGCAGCTTTGCGCGGCCGGCGTGGACTTCATCAAGGACGACGAGGTGTGCGCCAACCCGGCCCATGCCCCGCTCGCCCAGCGCGTGGCCGCCGTCATGGCCGTGGTGCGCGCGCACCGCGAACGCACCGGCCGCAATGTAATGGTCGCGTTCAACATCACGGACGAGACCGACGCCATGCGCCGCCACGCCGAGCTGATCGAACGCGAAGGCGGCTCCTGCGTCATGGCCAGCCTGAACTGGTGCGGCTATTCCGCCATCCAGACCCTGCGCCGCAGCACCCCGCTGGCGCTGCACGGCCACCGCAACGGTTTCGGGGCCCTGTCGCGCCATCCGCTGCTGGGCATCGGCTTTCAGGCCTACCAGACGCTGTGGCGGCTGGCCGGCGTGGATCACATGCACGTGCACGGCCTGCAAGGCAAGTTCTCGCAGGAGGACAGCGAAGTCGTCGAATCCGCGCGCGACTGCCTGGCGTCGCTGACGCCTGGCATCGACGACGCCGTCATGCCCGCCTTCTCGTCCGGCCAGTGGGCCGGCACGGTGCCCGCCACCTGGGCCGCCGTACGCAGCGACGACCTGCTGTTCATGTCGGGCGGCGGCATCCTGGCGCATCCAGATGGTCCTGCGGCGGGTGTGCAGAGCATCCGGCAGGCCTGGCACGCCGTGCGCGACAACCAGCGCCTGGAGGAATACGCCAGCAACGCGCCCGAGCTGCAACGCGCGCTGGAATTTTTTGGAAGTCGCGCATGATTGGCGGCGCCGCGCCGCAGGTCTGCTGGTATGGCGACGACTTCACGGGCGCCACCGACACGCTTGCTGAGGTCGCCCGCGCCGGGCTGCGCAGCCTGCTTTTCTTGAGCGTGCCTTCTTCCGCGCAATTGGAGCGGGCCGGTCCGCTGGATGCCATCGGCATCGCCGGCGCCGCGCGCGGCATGGCGCCTGCGGAGATGGTCGAAGAACTACGCGCCGTCGGTCAGTTCATGGCTTCGACCGGCGCGCGCGTGCTGCATTACAAGTGCTGCTCCACGTTCGACAGCGCGCCGCATGTCGGCAGCATCGGGGTGGCGGTGGGCGAACTGCGCCGCCACGTGTCCAATGCGATCGTACCCATCGTCGGCGGGCAGCCGAGCATTGGCCGGTATTGCAGCTTTGGCAACCTATTTGCGCGCGCGGGTTCCGCACCGGAGATTCATCGCATTGATCGCCATCCCGTGATGAGCGTGCATCCCGTCACGCCGATGTACGAGGCGGATTTGCGGCGGCATCTGGAAACGCAGGGGTTGGCGGGCGTGCGGTCTGTGCCGCTTACTGCTTATCCCTCGGTTATGGGTGCGGGTGCAGAGACGGGTGCGCACTCAGGTGCGAGTTCGGTCGCGGATTCAACTTCGAGCTCGGCTGCGCTTGACGCATGGATCGATGAGGTCATCGAAAGCGCAGACGGTCCGCTGCTGCTGGATCTGGTGGAGGACTCGCAGCTTGCGGTGATCGGCCGCCTAATTCAGCGCGCCGCTTCCCGCGCGCCGCTGTTGGCCGTCGGCCCAAGCAGCGTGCAACAGGCGCTGGCCCGTGCACGGTCTGCTGGGCATTCAAGCGCCGCACCCGCGACACCACTCGGCCCAGCCGACAGCCCGGTGCTAGTCGTCGCGGGCAGCCTGTCGCCGGTCACCGCCCGACAGATCGCCGCTTGCGAAAGTTATACGCGCCAACCGCTGCGGGTCGAGCGGTTGCTGGTGGAAGGCAACTACGCCGCGCAACAGGTCGCACTGGCCACCGCCACGCTGGCGGAGGGCCGCAACGTGCTGGTGCATACCGACAAGCCTGCTGGCACGGTCACCGCCGACCAAACCGCCGCTGCCGCTCGGGCAACCGCTAGCCTACTCGCGCGCATCGTGCGCGCCAGCGCCCAGGCCGGCCACCGGCTGAACCGCATTGGCATCGCCGGTGGCGATACCTCAAGCCAGGCGACGCTAGCCTTGGGGTTGTGGGGACTAGCATTCAAATGCGTGCTGGCGCCCGGCGTGACCGTCAGCGTCGCAAGGAGTGACGATCCGGTGACCGACGGAGTTGAGCTGATGCTCAAGGGCGGACAGATGGGCGGAGATCGGTTGTTTGATGCATTGGTGATGTGTGGCTCCTAAGTCAACGAACAGTTTACTAAAGGTGATAACTGAAGCAACAAATAATCTAGTCGCCCCGTGATGGCTAATCGGGACGTTGACGTGGAGCACTATTCCAACTCTGTATTTAATTTATCGACAGCTGCCCGGATCCTCTCCTCATTAGTATCGCTCATCGTTTCTTTTATTGAGTTAAACAGGGAAGCATAACGAAGCAGAGTACCCCAGAGCGCTTTTACTTGGTCCTCTGGTGGATTATTTCCTTGAGCAATCTCTGCTAAAACGTCTATCTGAGTAGCGAGCAATCCTTGGGGCAGCCGCTTTTCAAGATTGACATCAAAATTATCTGCCGCGTCTAGCGCGATAGCAAATTTCGGACCGAGTACCGCATAAACACGGTTAAGACAGGAAACTCCTCGCGGGTCGGTCTTATTATGGACAAGACGCGCGATGTGCCCGCGGCAGTCACCTTCAGTGGCTACCTTGATAGCTGCATTATATTGATCTTCCCCAACTGCTTCCGCTTGCGCAACCACGGCCGTACCTGCGGCCTTCCGCTTAGCAAGCTCAAACTCAATTTTTATAAAATATTCCAACTGCTCGACATCACCCTTAAGCAGTTCCAAGTTACTCTCATTCGCAAAGTATCTTCTTACGGCCGCGTTTCTTCTTTCTAGATCGACGTTCTTTAGCGACTCAGTAAGCGCAGGCTTTACTATATCCCAGATGACGTCGAACAATGCTAACCCACTTGCGATTGCGGAGACAAACGCCTGCTTTCCTAAAGTGTCACGCGTCGCGAAGGAATCTGCATCAGCGACAGCGGCCGTGCAGGCTTTTCCATCGCTTTCCAGCCATTCATCAAAACTATCTGGAACGACCACCTGAGTTACATCGATACTATAGTTTTTTCCTAAATTTTTGAACAGTTTCGTTGCCTCGCTTGTCGAAGGTTCTAAAAGACTCTTTATCGCGTTCGCACGCCCTGAAATATTTTGAATCGGGGCGGCGATGCGCTTGAATTCGTAGGATGGAAAGCACAACAACACCTTCGGCTCTGGCATATTTTCACGAAATGCTTTAATACTCCAGGAATTCCCTGTTAAAAAATTTGACACTGCTATATTTAACATATCACTTCTAACATTTCTTCGATACTTTGACAAATATTCCTGTTGAGTTTTAATCGCAAAACTAAGAAGGGCCTCGCTCAATTGGGCACTGGGAGAACCCAGTGCTTCTGGAGGCACATATATATCCTGCCGCGCAGCACATCCACTGATCAACGCCGCGACCAAAATAGTTCCCGCACACAGCGGGCCGATAGAGATTAGGGGCATGATGTCAACTTTCGCGCAACGGTCGGCGCCGCCTCGCAGAGATTTTCAATAATCCGCGCTACAGGAATCGCACAATTGAACTTTTTTGTTTGACCGGCTGCATAATGCAGAGCTACAAGCCTCCCACTGCCGTCCAGCATAGGTCCTCCGGAGGAACCTTTGCCGCTGCTACAGCCGTGCTGGAGGCCGGCCGGACATGAATCAGGGCGAGAAAAGTCATTTCTTGGCCCGCGCCAAGGTAGAATAGAACAGTCGGATTTAGCGATACCGGCGTCTGGATCGGTTCGCCCCACCCAATAATGAAATAATGCCAATGACTGTTCAGTCGAGGATCGGGTGCTTTCTAGTTTTATTACACGCCCCCCTGGATCTTCGGCCGCCTCTAATAAGACGTAGTCCAAATCTCGCGTTCGAACGATGGGCCGAGAGTCGCCTGCATCTCTTTTGATGCCTGACGCAATGACTACCCCAAAAAATGGTGTGCTACTGTTCACGGACTTGCGCCGCAGGGCCACTTGCATCCGTAGTTTTTCAATAATAACGCGCCTAGTTTCGGTTTCATCGCCATACGCGCAGTGGGCTGCCGTAAGCCAATATCCCTTGGCCACCCGGAACGCAGTGCATATACCCACCACGGTGGCATCAGAGCCCAATAGCTCAACCTTGGCAAGGAAATTTCCGGTATCTATATTTTCGGGGTCTCCGACGCCTTCAAGTGCGCGTACAACCGAATTGTCGAGCTTTTGTTCGGGAAATGTTGCGGCTGGGAGAATTACTTCGACAAGCCGAACCGAGAGACCAGCGTCCATGTACGGACTCGACACGTTCACGGACGGAAAAATGGGCACATCTACGACCAACGATTCTTTTGCTTCCCGCACGATCCTGGTCCGCACTGACTGCTCGTCTAAAACTAAACTCCCATATTCCCCATAATCGAGAACAACACTCCAATAAGGATTTCGCTTTCCTAAAATTTCTATTCTAAGCAGTCCCTCACCGGCACGGACGCCTGGGTCAACGGGCTTTTTTCCAAGCACAGTACCGAGAATCGGGCGATGCTCCCAAGCTTGCTGAGAAGCGACGGGGCAAATGCTCGTCGTCGCTATTGTCAAGCACGAGAGAAGCTTAATGAAGTGCGAAGGTTTTAGTTGCATAACGACTCCCGTTCCGGCTGCTTCAATTTTCTGAGCACATCCTTCGCGCCGATCCTAGGACCCGTTGAGCAAAATGTCGTCGCCCAAGGCGATCCACTTTGCACCACCATTCTCAAGTCGGCAGGCGATACATTTCCCGGCCAATTTGATTCGAAATGCAACGGGGGAAAAATTATGTCTTTGATCGTCCTTAGATCCATCGGGGCGAAGCCATCGCTACCCGCCATCCATGCGTATAGACATGCGGGCTGCGCCTGATTTTGAGGCGTTGCGTTAGCCGAATCTGGAACTACAATTCCGTCGTAGCGGCAATATCCCGGCGATTCGACGTACTCCCCGGAACCGAAACGAACACCTTTTCTGAGAATTACGGATCTAGGCTTGCCTGCCACATTTTCGGAGATGTAAAACATATCGAATAGGGGACTCCCATTTACCGACTCACCAATTCTGCGCTTTATCCGCAATAGTCGGCTAAATTCAAGCGTTTCGACCCTATTCTCGGATGGCTGCGCGTAAGTAATAAAATTCCGCTTGGAAGTACGGAGTTTTACAAAACTTACGGGACCTCCCAAGTTTGCCGGCTGATCGTTCCACGGATAGGGCATGACCACGGCCTGTGTTGGCAAAGCGTCCCCTGCCAGGTCGAGAGGGTATACAGTTGAAGCTCCATGCTCACCGATTTCGTCGGTGGATGCCCCAATTAAGGCCAGTTTCGCATCAACTCTTCCGAATTCCGTAACAGGGGTAGCCACCCCGTCATTTGGCATTAACGACCTTGTACTTGCGAGCAGTCGCCAGATTGCCGCTTCCGGAAACCCCCGACGCATAGATTCTGGCCCGATCTGAATCAATCGGGACAATAGCAGTGCCACGATCGCAGCCGAATAGGACGTTCCGCTAGCCCGATCAATGCTCCAGCTAGGGGCCCCTTCTCCAGCGCATCGTTTGAAAATAGGTACGTTTGCACCGGGAGCAACCGCACGAACAGTGGATTCGCCCAGCAAATAGGAGTCGGGGGCAGCGAGTACTGGACCAGATTCCTCAGGAAAGTCTGAAGACGCAACGACCAGGACGCGCGGATGTCGGCCTAAGCATGCTGGCCATGCTCGGCCTTCACACGCTTGTTCCAGCGACCTGCCGTCAGTTTTTGGGTCGACATTTCCCGAAAACTCGAACGCTGCCGGAACATTTTCGCGTTGCGGGGCCGCAACTACCAGCAGTGTAGAGGCATCGCTCAAGAAAGTTTCAGCAGCTGTTTTCGCCGTGCCCAGATCCGTCTTGCCATATTGGCGGCTATACACAATTAACCCAATGACAGGGTTTTCTGGCGCGCCTAACAAGCCCTTCTCATACCACCTCAGATCGCCGACAGGAACGCTGCCCCGGAAATGCCCTGCCCCGAGGAAGAAGCCGTTCCAACCCTCCTGTGGTAAATCGGATGTTGTGGACCCCGCATCCTTACCGTGCGAGCCCCCCAACAGTGATCCAGGGAAGATCAAACTCGCCACAGCTTCCCTGTGCCAGTGCTCGCTTGAAAACTCTGTACAATCCGCCGGTGCCTTGGGTTGATCAAGCGATTTCAACTCCTTTAGCCAATCTGTTATATGTAAGGGGTCTCCATCGTCGTTTGAATCAAACAATAATAATGAGGGAGGATCGGCATTTCTTCCGATGATGCTTATTCGAGTAGCGTCCACCCCCAGCAATTTCCATAACTTCTCGACATCCGAACGAGAGCTCGCTATCCCCTTATTCTCCCCGCTTATTTTTTCCTCTGGCAATGGGCTCTCTGGACGTTTAAGCGCTACGCTAACGGCGCCGATGGGTGAATTATTTGGAGACATAAACTGCTCGAAAAATTCACGGCTTAGCCGCGCCGCAGTGTCAGGAGAAAGCTTATTTAAAATCCTCAGTCGGTAGCCCGTTTGGGAGACATAGATATCGTCGGGATACATTCCATATCTATTTACCACTATCACGCCACATTTAGCCTCCTCGATGAACGTGACATTTGGATTGCAAAGAACTCGGCGAAAGGCCGCTGTGGGTGCCAAGAGATCACCCTGCCGTTCGAAATTTCCGCCTTGAACGCGAGGAAACTGGTTGGACTGGAGCCGCAGTAAAAACTCGAATGGCGTCACCTGAATTGGTGGGAAGGCGGTAAGAACGCCATCACTGACTGCGCGGGAAAATTCTTTAGCGAACTTAGCCGGGAGCGACGCCTTGGAGGCATCCGGCCACACTCCTAAGCAGCGGGCGCTATCGAATACTCGACCACTCGAATCGGAGCGGACCGTCTCCAAACACTTTTTTTCTTCCGGTGTTGCAGAACCTTGCGTGGACAGCGCATCGTAGAAATGAGGTTTTTTTGATAAATCCGACAATGTCTTGATGACGCTCGCGAGAAGGGGCGCTGCGTTGCGACTTTTTATCGTGATTTCCACTTCTACGGTTTCATTCGACTCCGCTTCTGCCTGGTCCGCAGCCGTGGCGCAATAAGCTGGCCATAGCGTACTAAGCATTGCATAAAGATATAAACAGTGCCCGTTCATATTCACACCCCTCTGCAATCGCGAGATTGGCCCTTGATACGGAGAAAATTACCATTCATGAGCGAACCGTTCATATGCCTAATTTTGGGCATGTCGCGAACCGAAAGATATGAAAAAATTGCTGCCCTGCATTTAAAGAACTATCGCTGCCCAGTCGTATTAGCCGTCTTTTTTTGGGATTTTTGCGATAGCCAAGTCATACAGGGATGGTTGTCGATGGAAAAGACGAATCTAGTGCGCATACGGAACTTCGCACCTTCGCGGGCCTTATCAGGCTTAATGCTCCCGCCAGTAACGTTCTTCCAGTTGCCGAATAGCCGAGGCCCTCAACTCCGCGCGGCTTGATTCGACGATTACCGCGCCGTCCCTGTTGGTGCGCCAGAACTTTCCACCCGCACGCATCCATCGCAGCTCCACCGCCCGCGCCGGATGCCTGAAACGATTCAGGTGGCCCGCCTGCGCGATGACGTGCTTCGCCTGCGCAGCCGCCACCAGTTCACGGCTGGATGATGAAGACGAACCGTGATGCGGCGCCAGGACGACGTCGGCATCCGCCAGCCCCTGCTCGACCAACTCCATCTCCTGCGCCACGCCGACATCCCCCGTCAGCAACAAGGAATGGTTTACCCCTTCCACATGCAACACGCAGCTGTCGGCATTGCGGTCGTCGGGCTTAGCGCTGCGGCTGGAGGGAGCCGGATGCAGGAAGGTGAACTGCACGCCATCCACTTCCCATTGCACGCCGCGTTCGCACCGCGCCATCGACTTGGGCAAGGCCGGCTGAGCGTTACCCACATCCGGCCACATCCTGGCATCGCGCCGCACGTAGGCGGGCAAATCGAAGGACGAGTAACTGCGTCCCACCGGCACCGCCGCCAACACCGCACGCGTTCCGCCCACGTGATCCATGTCCGCGTGCGACAGCACCAGCACATTCAGCCGTCCGATTCCGCGCGACTGGAGAAACGGCGCGACCACGCGCTCGCCGGCATCGCTGCCGCCGTAGCTGCGCGGCCCCGCGTCGAACAGCAGCGATTGGTTGGCCGTTTCCACCAGGATGGCGCTACCCTGCCCCACGTCCATTGCGCTCATGCGCCAATACCCGGGCTCCGGCCGATCGGGCCGCCACAACAGCAAGGGCAGCATGCAGCACCATCCGAGGTGGCGGCCCGGCCAGCCGCGCGTCTGCAGCGCCCACACCATTCCCGCCACGGCCAGAAGCAGCCATGGCCAGCCGGCCGCGGCGACCGGCACGCTGGACCAGCTTGCGTTGCCGACCCAGGCGACGGGCGCCATGGTCACATCGAATGCAGCCAACCCCG
>DALZRX010000093.1:0-11205 GCA_032015805.1 Achromobacter sp. | reverse complement strand
TCCTTGTTGCGCAGGCCGTCGCACATCAGCCGCAGCACTTCGCCCTGGCGCGGCGTCAGCGCGCGCAGCAAGGCCGCCTCGTCCTGCGCGGCGCCCGGCAGCCCCATGACGGACGTTGCGCGAATGACGGAGGCCGGGGCCTGGTCGATCGCCTGCAGCGCGGCAGCCAGTTCCTGACAGCTTGCGGACTTGTTCAGGAAACCATGCGCGCCCGCGTCCATCGCGCGGCGCTTGTCTTCCGGGTCCTGCGACGCCGACAGCACCAGCACGCGCACCTGCGCGCGCCGCTGCCGCAGACGCTTGAGCAGGTCCGCGCCCGCGATGTCGGGCAGGTAGAAATCCATGATGACGTTGCGGATGTTGACGTGCCGGTCCAGCACATCCAGCGCCTCCTGCCCGCTCGCCGCCGGGTGTATGGTCACCTCCGGCAGCGCATCGTCCAGCGCCATGACCAGCGCTTCCCGGAACATGGCATGGTCGTCGATCAATAGCACTGCCGTCATCGGGCGTCTCCGGTCAGGGGTTGGGCAGGCGTGGCGTGAAGCAGGCCGGCGACGCGTTCGCGCAGCGCCTGGACCTGCACGGGCTTGTGCAGTAGCGGCACGCGGCGGGCAGCGGCCTCGGACAGCCGCGCCGGGTCGGTGTCGCCGCTGACCAGCAGGGCTGGCAGTTCCGGATCGTTGTATTCCTCGCGCAGCCTTTCGATGACGTGGATGCCAGTCTCGTGGTCTCGCAGGCGGTAATCGCTGACGATGAGCGCCGGGCATTCCGCAAGCGGCAACACGCGCTCCATGAGCGCATTGCCACTTGAGGCGGCGATGACGCGGTAGCCCCAGCTTTCGAACAGCATGGAAAGGCCTTCCAGGTTCTGCGCGTCGTCGTCCACCAGCAGGACCAGCTTGCCTTGCAACCCTTCGCTGGAGGCGGCCGCCGGCGGCAATTCGGGTCCCGACTCCAGGCCGGGTTGCTGGGAGGCTGCGGCCTGCGCGACGGGCACGGCCACCGCGAAGACCGTTCCGCGCCCCTCCTGAGACCGCAACGTCAGTTCATGCCCTAGCAGCCGTGCCGTGCGGCGCACGATGGCCAACCCCAATCCCAGGCCTTTGCTGCGATCACGTTCGGGGTTGCCCAGTTGATGGAACTCCCAGAAAACGCGCTCCTGCTCCGGCTTCGGTATGCCGGGGCCGCTATCCCAGACCTCGATGCGCAGGCGGTCCCCGCCGCGGCGGCATCCGATCAACACCCGGCCGCCCGCCGTGTGCGTGATGGCGTTGCTGATCAGGTTGCGCAGGATGCGTTCGAGCAGCACAGGGTCCGATCTCACGCTGACCGCGCACGGGTGCACGCGCAGCGCAATCCCCTTCTCGCTGGCCTGCGGCGCGTATTCGGCACGCAGCCGTTCGAGCAGCGGCTGGACGGCGAATACCTCGACGCGCGCCTCGATGACGCCGGCGTCCAGCCGCGACAGGTTCAGCAGTGCGTCGAAAAGCTGGCCCATCGCCGCCATCGCGCTGGCGATGTTGTCCACCAGATACCGGCCGTGGCTGGAAAGGCGCTCGTTCGTCAGCAAGCCCAGAAAGAGGTTGACCGCATGCACCGGCTGGCGCAGATCGTGGCTGGCGGCGGCCAGAAAGCGTGACTTCTCGAGGTCGCTGCGTTCGGCGGCCGTCTTCTCCTGGCGCACCTGGTCCAGCAGCGCCAGGTTCTCATAACCCAGCCGCAAGGCGTCCAGATGCGTCCGGTTCATGCGATGGATGAACGCCAGGGTGGCGACCAGATAGGCCAGCCCGCTGGTCACCAGCGCCAGGTGGATGGCCGACGGCTGCGCCGCCAGCGCGATGAACATGGGCGCGAAGGCGGGAATCTCGAATGCGTACATGACCGGCAGCATCATGTAGTTCGAGTAGATTGCGCCTGTGCCGAGTCCGAACAGGATGACGATGAAAAAAAGCTGATATTCCAGCGGGACGATGAATGTCCAGTAGGCAAACGGCAAGCCCCACAGGATGCCCGAGCACAGGTTGCCGATCAGCATGCGGCGCACCCAGATGCGGGCCGCGGCGGGATCGGCGCGGCGGCGGTCGTAGACCCGCATCGCCATAAGGCGCAAGGCGCCCACCAGCAACGTGACGGCGATCCACAGCAGGATCTGCGGGCGCGGCAGCACGTCGAGCAACGCGAAGACAGAAAAGCACGCGGTGATCAGCGACCCGGCCAGCGCGAACGGAAAGCTTCGGCGTAGCGCATCCACCTGCACCTGCTGGATGCGGGCGGCATAAACGGAGCCTTGCGGCGAAGTGGCGGGAGTCGGACCGATAACTGGTTGCACGGGTAGGAGCGCCACGCGAGCGGGACGTTACGCGGAAAGGGCGGACGCCGGCGTGGCCGCCGGCGCGCATGGTGTCCCGATTTTAGACGTTACACGTGACATGTAAACGGACATTTCAGGGCAACGTCCCCTCGGTGTCTGTCAGCCGCCAATACGTTTCGTGCACGGCCAGCGAGATGGCCGTGCTGTCCAGACCCTTGAGTTGCGTCGGGTACGCGCCGATGGCTTTCGCTTTGCGCTGCGTATCGACCGCCAGGTGCACCGGCGTCGCTGTCACGCCACGCGCATGCAGTTGCGACAACCGCGCCTGTACGACGCCCGGCCGGAAGCGGTATGGCACGTCCTCGTATCCGTACCAGGCCACGCCGGGCAACGCGTCACGGACCTTCAATGCGGCATCGCTGACACGGACGTGGTCGCAGTGAAAGAGACCGAGCGGCATGGCGACGCTGGCGGGAGCCAGGCTGGCCAGCAGGCGCAGCAGGCGCTCGATGAGGCGCGGTGTGTCTTCGTCCGCGGATGCGGTGTACTGGCTGTCCAGGAACTCCAACGCCACGCCTGTCGCGCCCACGATACCCAGGGCCCGCTGATCCTCCGCGAGCCGGCATGCCATCGCCGCGCCGGCGTCAGGAAACCCGCATCGCTGGTCCCAGTCCGTCAGCAGGCCCGGCGCCGGAGCCCGGGCCGTGTACACCGTCGCGACCGTGCTGCGGGGCCGCGCGGCCAGCAGGCCCGCGCAGCTGAGAATTGCGTCGTCCAGGTGGGGCGAAATGACGACCAGCGGTGAATCGGGCAGCAACGTATCGTCGGCCGGGCATTGCACTTGCACAGAATCCATCGAAGTCTTTGATTGGCGGCGGACCGCGTTGACGTGGATTCCCGCCCTGCAGCAAACGACATGCCGGGCACGCAAGTTGCGGCCCGCGGCATTCCGGCACCGGCATCAGCGACAAATCGGAGCTGTATCCCGCATGAGAAAAAAAGAAAGGCGGCTTCCCCGTTCGGCCGGCCGCCTCCTCGTCCTATCCCTGATCGCATTTGGCGCGTTCCTGGCCGCCATGCTGTTCTCGTTACATCTCTCGGTGGAGAAAAGTGACGACATGTCGGCGCTGCGCCAAAGCAAGGAATTGCATCAGGCGATCAGCAACATCCTCGACGACGTGGCGCAAGCGCAGGAAGGAGTGGCCATTTGGGACATGCTGGTTGACGAACTCACCAAGCCCGCGCCGGACCAGGCTTGGCTGGACGACAACGTGGGCGCGTGGCTGCACCGGCTGTTCGAGCAGGATCTGGTGTTCATCCTGGGGTCCGATGACGCCATGCGCTATGGAAATGTGCACGGCGAACTTGTGCCGCCCGCCCGCTACGCGGTCTATGAACCCGGCATCCGTCCTTTCGTCTCCTTGACGCGCGGTCGCACCTCAAGACCCAACAACGACCACGAGCGCCTGCCTGGCCAACTCCCGTCACCCGACTCATCCGCCCGCACCACGGCGACCGCCGTGCACGCCACCGACCTTGCGACCATCGGGCAACGACCGGCCGTCGTGAGCGTCATGCGCATCGGGCGCTTTCCGCCTGATATCGACGCGCCGACGATCGAATCGGGAAGCCTGCTCGTGAGCGTCCGGTTCATCGACGGCGACTTCCTGCGCGCGTTTTCCCGGGACAACCTGATCGAGGGGCTTCATTTCCATTCCGAGCGCATACGCCATGAGGGCGTTGATGAGCGCGAGGAAGTCTTGATGTCGTCGGACGGCACCTTGCTTGGGTATCTGATGTGGCAGCCAGACCTGCCCGGTTCCGAACTCTGGCGCTCCATGCTGCCGGCCGTTGCCGCCATGCTTGCGAGCGCGGTGATCCTTATTGCGATGCTTGCGCTGCGCACCTATCGGCTGTTGCGCCAGCAGCAGACGCATCTGAGCGCCCTGCGCTCGGCCCACGTCGAATTGAAGGCCAGCGAAGCGCATGCGCAGCATCTTGCTTTCCACGATGTGCTGACGGGACTGCCAAACCGCGCCTACTTTGGCACCTGCGTGGATCAGGCCCTGGTCCGCCGGCGGCCCGATGCAAGCTGCGCGGTGTTGCTGCTGGATCTTGACCACTTCAAGCAGGTCAACGACACCTGGGGCCATGCCGCAGGCGACGCGCTCATCCAGGAGTTCGCCCGCCGCGTGAAGCTCTCGCTGGGGTCCGACGACGCCGTTGCACGGTTGGGGGGAGACGAATTTGCCGTGCTGGTGCAGAACGCCACCGAAACGGGCGCGGCCGATCTGACGGAGCGCCTCCTGGCCCAGGTGCGCGAGCCCTTCGACTTGCTGGGGGGCCGCGCCTTCGTGGGCGCCAGCATTGGCGTGTCGATGGCCCCACGCGACGGCACGACGCGCAGCGAACTGCTGCGCAAGGCCGACATCGCGCTGTACCGCGCCAAGGAAATGGGCAGGAACCAGTACCGCTTCTTCGCCCCGGAGATGGACGAAACGCTCAAGGCCAAGGCGGTGATCGAAGACGACCTGCGCCGCGCGCTGGCGGATGAAGACCAGCTCAGCGTCCATTTCCAGCCGCAGATCCACAGCGGCACGCAGCAGCTCGTCGGCGTCGAGGCGCTGGTGAGATGGAACCACCCGGCCAAAGGCGCCGTGTCGCCACAGATCTTCGTGCCCGTGGCCGAATCCACCGGGCTCATCCTGCCACTGGGAGAATGGGTACTGAAGGAAGCGTGCCGCGCGGCGCGGCAATGGCCGGGCCTTTCAATTGCGGTGAATCTGTCGCCCGTGCAGTTCCGCAGCCCGGACTTCGCCGAGCGCGTGATCGAGCTTGTGCGCGGCGCCGGCGTGGACCCCGCGCAGATCGAGCTTGAGGTCACCGAAGGTGTCTTCATCGAAGACGATGGGCGGGTGCAGAAGGCGATCGGCAAACTGCGCGCGGCCGGCTTCCGGATTGCGCTGGACGATTTTGGAACCGGCTATTCAAGCCTGAGCTACCTGCAACGGTTTGCCGTCGACAAGATCAAGATCGACCGCAGCTTTGTGGCGAACATTGGAGAGGGGAGCGATTCCATGGCCATCGTGAACGCGGTGGTGACGCTGGGGCGCTCGATGGGTCTGACGGTCAATGCCGAAGGGGTCGAAACCGCCGCGCAACGTGATTACCTGCGCGCCGCCGGATGCGATGAATTGCAGGGGTTCCTGTTCTCGAAGGCCGTGCCGGAAGCAGAAATTACAAAACGCCTGCAACAGGAGGCGCGGTCGGCAGCCTAGCGGCAACTCACTTGGGAAAAACCGCGCCCCGATGCAGCGCCGTAGCAACAATGCGACGTACCAACGCAAAAACGCCGCTATGGCTAGCGGCGTTGACAATGACTGGCGCGAATTGGGGTGGTGGGTTGTGCGAGACTCGAACTCGCGACCAACGGATTAAAAGTCCGCCGATCTGCAAATCCCTGCAAGTCAGAATGTCTTTTCAATCAAAGACTTGCAACGATAGCCCCCCTTTAGCCACTGGACATTCAATCAGTGATTCGCAGGGTTTTGCGGTCTTTTTTAATGATTGCGGTCAAGATTTGGTCAAGGCCCGCTGCCGCGCGAACCTAGCAGGACTTTCACCTCTCTGGCGCGCCGACACATGCGCTAGCAGCCCTAGCCGCTCCTTCGCGGCACATCCCCAGTCACGCTGGATAGTCAGCTAAACCCGCAGCCCGCGTATGTCGCCCACGGCGGCAGGCCGAGGTGCGCACGTCATTCGCAGAGGATCTATATGGTTCAGTCGTCCGCGGCCTACCCATCCGGCGCCGCTTTTGAATTTCCATCCACGGCGCGCGACGCACGCCAAGCAGCTCGCACTTGGTTCGAAACGGCTCCGGAGATGACTCCGGCTCAGTACCGCGACCAGCAATTTATCGAGCATTGCAAAGGCAAAGCCGATTCGCCCCTCGAACGCAGAATCCGGCGGGACGCGTTCAAGCAGGCATTCGCTGAGGCCATGGGCCACATCGTGGTGGAGGAGGCGAGGCTTCATGCGCTCCCTGCTTGAGCGCCCGATCACATTCCGTCTGTCCGACGCCGCCCGCCGGCGTTACGAGCAAGCTGCTGCGGATCGCGGCATGACGCTTTCCGCGTACCTGCGGGATCGACTCGAAGTCGACGACCAGGTCGCCGAACATGTTTCGCAGCTGCGCCTCACGCTGCTGGATAACGCCCCGAGCGGACAGTCCGACGGTTCGCTGCTCCCCATCCTCCTCGAACTGTTGCTGCTCACCAGGCGACAGAGCTCCCCGGCAGAGCTGCGCGCCGTTCACCATGAACTTGAACGGCAGGGCGTGACGCCCCAGACCTTCAAGTAACTCTTTAGGATCCCCAATGCAAGCACCCCTCTTGGCGGCCGTCGTCTCGGCGGCCTGCCTTCTTTCGGCCTGCGGATTTGTCCCGCCCGCCGCTCCGACACCTCCGGACTCTGGACGCATCCTCATCAACCAGGCGGATCCGCGCACTGTTCTACCGGGTAAATCGCCGACCGCCCTGGCTTCGGCAGACATCCCCCCCATCCCCGTGCCGGAAGCGCCACCCAAGCTCGAAAGCACTGCACCCGCCGCCAGCGCAACTCTGCCGGCTGCGACTGATGCAACGCCTGGTGCCAGCACGTCTGCGTCGGCGCCGACGCCGGTAGCAACAAATGCAGCCTCCGCGCCTACCAACGACGTGAACGCAAGCCCGCAACAAGTCACTCCGACCGCTGGCGCCGTCGTAACGGTCGAAGTTACTCCGACCGAGCCCGTTGCCGAACCGCAAGTCGTGGAGCCGCCTAAACAGATTTGGCGGGTCAGTCCGCAAGACGGCACGGTCCGCCAAGCGCTCGTGCGCTGGGCAGCCGATGCCAACTGGACGTTCGGGCCCGATCAGTGGGAACTGAATTTCGACATTCCGATCCAGGCTCCCGCCGAGTTTGAGGCGGACTCGTTCCAAGAGGCCACCCAGACGCTATCGCAGGCGGTCGCCATGAGTGAATCGCCGATCCGCCCCTGCTTCTATGGCAACCGCGTGCTCCGCATGGTGCCCTTCACCCGCAGCTGCAACCGATCCCCCGCCTCGCAATCCTAGCCGTGGCGTTGAACAGGAAATCCAATGATTGCTTACCGCACCGTACTGACGGCGGTCATGCTGGCAGCGCTTGCTGGCTGCTCGGCCCTGCAGGCCACCGACCGAGTCGAATCCCGCGCCGCCCTCCGTCAAGCCGACGGCGCCATCGCGCTGGACCATTTCAAGCTCAAAGCCGGAGATATCGACCGGGCAAAGGGTCAAGTCGTGGAGCTCCCCTGGATCGCCGGGCGACCGCAGCCGTTGGCCCGCGAAGTCACCCTTCCACCGGCGCTCCGGGCTAACGTCAATACGACGCTGCTCTTTGAAAACAATTCCGCAGACCTCAAGACGCTGGCCGACCGCATCCAGACCGCTACAGGCATCCTGACGCAGGTAACGGCGGACGCCTTGCTGCCGGCCGAGTACTTCTTACCACGCCTGGCGGGCGACCTCGGTACGGTAAATCCGCTTAGCCTGGGCGCCAACACCGCCGACACGCTCGTCCCGGCCCTCATCCCCGGCGCAGCCGTGGATCGAATTGCAGGTCCCGCGCTGCCCACAGGCGTGACCCGCACAAATATGGCACCGCTGCCAGCCGGCCAGGCCCCGCTGGCCTCCGTGCTGGACGCAATCGCACTGCGCCTGGGCGTGTATTGGCGCTACGACGACAAGATCGGCGCGCTGCGCTTCTACCGGACAGAGACCAAGAGCTATGTGGTCCGCACGCCCACCCAGGCGGCCGAAGAGAACCTGCAGCGCGATATCAAGTCGACCAATTCGATGCTTGCAGACAGAACCACCGCGGGTGCGAAAGACGAAGCCCGCGAGCTGGCCGCAGTTGTCAGCAAGGTCAGCCAGTTCCTCAGCCGCGCCGGCGTGATCAAAGCGGCGGACGGCGCGTCGAACACGATCGTGGTGACGGACACCAAGGAAGCGCAGGACCGAATCAGCGAATTCCTGGACGCCGAGAATCGTCAGATGACTCGTCGCGTGCGCCTGGTCTTCGAAGAAATCACGGTGCAAAGCGATCGGATCAACCAGGGGAGCGTGGACTGGAGCATCCTGTTCAATAGCCTTGGGCGCCAGAATACCGCGTCAGCAATTGGTGTCGCTCCAATGCTGGATGCGGCCAAGGCCGCTGGCAGCGTAGGAGCCACAGTGGGCAGCGGCCCGTTCGCGGGAACCAACCTTGCACTGTCAGCGCTCTCACAATTGGGTTCGATCATCGATCACAAGAGCATCCCGCTCCTGATGCAAAACCGCCGCCCAGGCAAGTACGACACCCGCCGCTCCTTCGACTACATCAAGGACCTGCAGCAAACGCAAAGCACGTCGGACACCTCAGCCCCCACCGTCACGGTCACGCAGGACAACAAGACGGTCGGCACTTTCCTTACGGTTGTGCCGGACGCGCAGGACGACGGCCAGGTGCTCTTGACCATTGCCTATGACGACACCCGGCTCATCGAGATGAAAAAGGAGCCGGTCGGTGCGCGTGGTGATCAGTCATTTGTCCAGCAGACTGACATCGGTGGCCAGGGACGAGTGCAGCAGGTGATGGTGCGCCCCGGCGAGCAGGTCGTGATCGGCGGCTACCAACAATTGGCCGACACCTCTACCAGGCGGCGCCTGGATGACAAGGCTCCGATGCTCGCAGGCGGCTCTGACGCTTCGCAAGAGAAGCAGATGCTCACGGTCGTGCTGGTCACGGCCATTCCCGAAGAAGGATTCTGACGTGGCACGACGTGAGAAGACCCCGCGGCGGCTGAGTTACCGGCTCGTCGCCATCCCCGGCACATCGAATCAGCTTGTCTTCGGAGTTCGATGGCAGACGGTCCTCGGCGAGGATCCGCAAAAAGAAGCGCTGCGGCTGGCACGCAAGGTGAAGGCCACGCACTTTGTCCACAGCGATGCCCGCAGCCCTTCCGTCGGGCTTCTCATCGCAAAAGGCAAGGAGCGTCGCGCAAAGACGCGCGCCAGCCTATTCTCGGCGGCCTCCGCGTTCGCACAGATGCACCGTCACGGCACCCACATCGTGGCGCTCAATCTGCCCGACAAATCCGTATGGATTGCCGTCGTTGTTGCTGGTGTGGTCCAGGCAGGCGGAGACGCGGTCTTCGCTGATCTGCAGGCGGCACAGCGCGCGCTCGATGAGGCGCTGGCTCGCTACGGCGAGGCGCAGGTGCACGGGGACCACCGCACGCAGTCACGGCCTTTCTCCCTGCAACAGCTTGCCGCGCACACCAACCAGCAGTCGTCCCTGCGCCGAGCGGGCTTCAGTCTCGCGATGATCTCGCCCTTCTGGTGGACCATCCTGGGGCTATTTCTGGTGTACGAGGCCTGGGACATCGGCATGAGCTACTGGGAGGAGCGGCAAGCACGAATTGCACAGGAGATGCTGGCCGCGCAGCCCGAAGTTGACCCAGCAACGTTGTGGAAAAAGGCAATCGCCGCGTGGGCGAAGACCGCGCGAACACTCGGCGAGCCAGGGCTCACTCCGCTGCTGCAACAAGTGGAATCCGTGCCCACCTCGCCCGGCCGCTGGAAACTCGTCGAGGTGGACTGCCGGCCGCAAGTGCGCAGCTGCGTCGCGAAGTACCGGCGCACGCGGCTTGCAGACAATCGCACGCTGCACGCGGCCCTGCCACCCACCTGGAAGATTGAGCATGTCGATCTGGAGAGCGCGAACGCCTCCTGGACCGTCCCTGAGGGGTTGGCGGCTCAGCCGTTGCTGCTGGCGGAACTTCCCGACGCAAAGGCGATGCGGCAGGTTTGGGAGCCGTCCTGGCAGGCGCTACGCCCAGCGCTGCAGGACCTGTCGCTGTCTGCGCCGGGACAAGTGCCGATCACGGTGCCGAACATCAAGCTTGCGAACGGGTTGGAACAACCCGTGGTCAGGCCAAAGGAAATCAAGCTTCCGGCGACCCGAGCACTCGTCATCAACGCGCCGCTGCGCTCCCTGTACGGCCTGGCGCTTCCGCGCACCTCAGAGGTCACGCAATTGCAGATGCGCTATGCGCCGGAGACCACACCAGGGCTCACGACGAGCGCCTTCGTCACAACGCTCAAAGGAACCATCTATGTTGAATCGCCCTGAACGCAAGCGGCGAGGCTGGCTCGTGTTTGCCGCCGCCGGCGCAGCCGTCGCGCTCGCCGTCCCTCTCTCGGTGTCGGCTCAGAATGGGGTGGTCGGCGCGGGAGTCGACGTCGCCCGCCTGGGCCAGCCTGTTCCCCAAACGGTTCAAGAACTGCTGGAGCTCGATGCACGGCGTGCCCTCGATGAGGAAAAGCGCAAGGCGCAGCCCGGAATAGGCGGAGGCGCGCAGCTTGCCGCTTCTGGCCCGTCTGCCGCACAGGCCGCCAAACCCGATCCCGACGCAACGCCGGTTGTCGCCCCGCCTCGGCTTCTCGCCATCACAGGTGTCGGCAAGCAGCTGACGGTGATGGTCGACCAGGCCGGCCGCCGGGCGCATTACCGCAGCGGCCAAGCCGAGCCGATCGCCGGCGTCGACCTCGGACTGCGCCTGCAGGCCGTTTCGCAACCCTGCGCCAGCTTCGTTGACCAGTCTCAGGACGTAGTCACCTATTGCCTTAATCGGGGAACACCATGATTTCAAGCTTCCTTCAGTGGGTGCGGCGGCTCAAGCGCACGTTGCATGTCAGCCTGCGCGAACAAGAGGAAATGCCGGTGCTGGATATGCATGCATCGATGCCTGCAGTGCCCACCGGTGACGACTACCCGCACCTCGATTCGTTCGAAGACATTACGCAAATGCAGCCGGCGTTCAGGACGCTCAAGGT
>DALZRX010000092.1:9778-11210 GCA_032015805.1 Achromobacter sp. | reverse complement strand
GCCCGCAGGCCTCGACCACGCGGCGGACCGCCTGCACGCCCTTGGCATGCCCGGCGGTGCGAGGCAGCAGACGCCGCGTCGCCCAGCGGCCGTTGCCATCCATGATGATAGCGACGTGCTCTGGGATGTCACGGATATCGGGGACCGCCTGAGTCGAACTGGTTGCCATTAGTGTGGGGACTGCGCGCGTTGGACCGGCGAAAGACACAAATACGGGAAAAAACCTGCGCCGTCGTTTCCATCGCTACGAGGACGTACCGCGAGGCAATGGACAGGACGGCGCATGGGCAATGAAATCCTGACGCCACGGCGGCCGGCAGTTCCGGCCCCGGCGGCGTGCTGGGATTATACGGTCATGATTTCGGCTTCTTTCTGGACGACCATCTTGTCGATGTCGGCGACGGCACGATCCGTCAGCTTCTGGACGTCGTCCTGCGAACGGCGCTCGTCGTCTTCGGAAATTTCCTTGTCCTTGACCAGCTTCTTGAGCGCTTCGTTGGCCTCGCGGCGCAGATTCCGCACCGCGATCTTGGCGTCTTCGCCTTCGCTGCGCACGACCTTGGTCAGGTCGCGGCGGCGCTCTTCGGTCAGCGCGGGCATCGGAACGCGGATCGTGTCGCCCATGGAGATGGGGTTCAGACCCAGGTCCGATTCACGGATCGCCTTTTCGATCGGGCCGGCCATGTGCTTTTCGTACGGCTGCAGGCTGAGCGTGCGGGCGTCGACCAGGTTCACGTTGGCGACCTGACCGACCGGCACGGGCGAACCGTAGTATTCGACCTGCACGTGGTCCAGGATGCCGGTGTGGGCGCGGCCCGTGCGGATCTTGGCCAGGTTGGTCTTGAGCGTATCAAGCGACTTGGCCATCCTGGCCTCGGCGGATTTGCGGATTTCTGCTGCGCTCATGGAATTTCCTTTTCTTTAAACGTGTACCAACGTGCCTTCGTCCTCGCCGCTCACGACTCGCTTGAGCGCGCCGGACTTATTGATCGAAAACACTTTGATCGGCAGTTTCTGGTCGCGGCACAGCGCGAAGGCGGTGGCGTCCATGACTTCCAGACGGCGGACGATCGCCTCGTCGAAGCTGATGCGCGCGTAGCGCGTGGCGGTGGGATCCTTGTTGGGATCCGCGCTGTAGATGCCGTCCACCTTGGTGGCCTTCAGCACGATCTCGGCGCCGATCTCGGCGCCGCGCAATGCCGCAGCCGTATCGGTGGTGAAGAACGGATTGCCGGTGCCCGCGGCGAAGATCACGACCTTGCCCTCTTCGAGGTAGCGCAAAGCCTTCGGCCGGATGTAGGGCTCGACGACCTGATCGATGTTCAGCGCGGATTGTACCCGTGTGTCGATACCCTTGTGCTTGAGCGCGTCCTGCAGCGCAAGCGCGTTCATGATGGTGGCCATCATGCCCATGTAGTCGGCGGTGGCGCGG
>DALZRX010000092.1:8249-9768 GCA_032015805.1 Achromobacter sp. | reverse complement strand
CATCGTCGCCCATCAGCGCCTCGCCGGAAAGTTTGAGAAGAACCCGTTTGTATGCCCTGCTGCTCATAGGTGATATCCCGAAGAACAATCCGACGAAAGTGTAAGACAAGAATGGGGTTGACCCCCAACGCCGCGCCCGACGAGCGGGCTGGCTGCCCCCGAGGCGAATGCCTTTGGGGGCCCATGCGGCGAAAAAGGCCGGACTAGAATTTAATCTAGCGCCGGCCTTTAAGCACTACCTAGAGGTCAGGCGGCGCCAGCGGCGGCGGCGGCAACCTCAGCGGCAAAGTCGCTGGTCTTCTTCTCGATACCTTCGCCGACGACGAACAGCACGAACTTGCTGATCGAAGCGCCCTTTTCCTTCAGGTGCTGTTCGACCGTGTGCTTGTCGCTCTTGACGAACGGCTGCGACAGCAGCGTCACTTCCTTCAGGTACTTGACGACCGAGCCTTCAACCATCTTGGCGACGATGTCGGCGGGCTTGCCGGACTCGGCAGCCTTCTGCTCGGCAACCGAGCGCTCGGCGGCGATGTCGGCCGGGTTCACGCCGTCGGCGTTCAGGGCCTTGGGCTTGGTGGCGGCAATGTGCATCGCCAGGTCCTTGCCCACTTCCTCGGCGCCGGTGTATTCCACCAGCACGCCGATCTTACCGCCGTGCACGTAGCTGGCCAGCGAGTTGGCGGTCTCGATGCGCTCGAAGCGGCGGATCGAGATGTTTTCGCCGATCTTGCCGATCAGGGCGGTACGGGTGGTTTCGACGGTGCCTTCACCGTACGGCAGCGCCGACAGCGCGGCCACATCGGCGGGGTTCTGCGTGGCGACCAGTTCGGCCAGCTTGTTCACGAAGCCAACGAAGTCGTCGTTCTTGGCGACGAAGTCGGTTTCGCAGTTGATTTCGATGACGGCGCCCTTCTTGGCGTCGGCGGAGATGAACAGACCGATCAGGCCTTCAGCCGTCACGCGGGCAGCAGCCTTGCTGGCCTTGTTGCCCAGCTTGACGCGCAGGATTTCCTCGGCGCGGGCCAGGTCACCTTCAGCTTCCGTCAGGGCCTTTTTGCATTCCATCATGGGCGCGTCAGTCTTTTCGCGCAGTTCCTTGACCAGGGCAGCGGTAATTTCAGCCATGTTTGCTCCAAATTTTGCTAAGACACGCCCCGGCGGGCCGGGGCTGTGATTTGATTCGATGGGACGCCCGCACTGGGCGGGCCTGGAAGATGGGAGCCCAGCTTCGCAGGGCCGGCGGCGCGGAAGCGGACCAGTTTCGGCGCCGCTTCCAGACCTTACCCGCCGGACATGACAACAGGCTTAGGCCTGGTTGTCTTGCACTTCGACAAACTCTTCCTGACCTTCGCCCAGCTCTTCGACCAGACCGTTCAGGTTCTGCTCGCGGCCTTCCAGGACGGCGTCGGCGATACCCTTGGCGTACAACGCGATGGCCTTGGCCGAGTCGTCGTTGCCGGGGATGACGTAGTCGATGCCTTCGGGCGAGTGGTTGGTGTCAACCACGGCGACCACGGGG
>DALZRX010000092.1:5226-8239 GCA_032015805.1 Achromobacter sp. | reverse complement strand
AGCCAGCTGCTTCACGAACTTGGTGGCTTCCTGGTACTTATCAACCGTCTTTTCGAGGTTGATGATGTGAATCTTGTTGCGATGACCGAAGATGTACTGCGACATCTTGGGGTTCCAGTAACGGGTCTGGTGACCAAAGTGGACACCCGCTTCCAGCATTTCGCGCATCAAAGACATGTAATTCTCCAAGGGTTGGTTTCTTGCGCCGCACCTGCATCAGCATCCTGCTGACACCCTGGGTGGTGTTGCGCGCGATTTCCCGCAAAACGCGGGATGACAAGATTTTAACCGGGCCGGCCGATCACTGCCGCAATAACTACGACGCTCCAGGCGCTTTGCCTGAGGCGGCTCGCCTTTTACGACTTCTACTACGCTGCCGCGATAAACCCAGACGGCCGCCACGACAAGATTCTTGCATCGCGTCTGTCCGACACTCCAGGAATTACCTGGAAGTTTCTTCGAGACGCACCCGGAGTTGTTTTGTTGGCAGCGAAATCCAGCTCTTCGCAGACATGACCGCAAGGCCAGCCCGCGCATCAGGCCGCTGTGGCAGTTCTTCAGGAAGATCCCTTTCAGGACGGCCTCCAAGAACTTAATCCAGCGCCCATACCGAACCTGCATCGCCGCTCGAAAACACTTCCGGGCTTGCAAGCACACCGCGACCAGCCGGTGACAGCATTCATGCCCCAAGCGCATCCAGCCGGACTTCCGCGTAACGCGCGCTTTTTTCCAAAACCCTGCAGCCTGCCCGAATTCGCTCCACAACCTTCGCTTGCGGTGAAACTTCAGGGCTTGCCGCCGGATCCCAAGAAAGAACCGCGCAAAACCAGAACTCCTGCCGGGTTTGCCCTGGACCCAAAGGCCAGCACCCGCCGGGCTTGGCTGGGGGACAAGGACGACATCCTGGGCGGTCGTTTTTGACAACTGCCCGGGCATTACAACTGCCGTTTCTTCCGTTGACCCTTCTTGCCGGTTACCCGATTGCTCCCCAAATTTTTAGGGAAGCCTATAATTCTACTATTCTTTCAAGCAGACATTCAAGCGAGAGATCGCAAGCTTTCCATGGGCACAATCACCAATCCGGCCGACCTGGCCAAGATGCGCGCAGCCTGCCAGGACGCCGCCAAAGTTCTCGATTTCATCACCCCGCACGTCAAGCCGGGCGTCACCACCGGGGAACTGGACCGTCTCTGCCTCGAGTACCTGACCGACGAGCTGAAGGTGAAGTCCGCCACGGTCGGCTACGCGCCCCCGGGCTACCCGCCCTTCCCCGGCGCCATCTGTACCTCGGTGAACCACCAGGTGTGCCATGGCATCCCGGGCGACAAGGTCCTGAAAAACGGGGACTCATTGAACATCGACGTCACCATCATCAAGGACGGCTGGTTCGGCGACACCAGCCGGATGTACGCGGTGGGCGAACAGTCGATCCTGTCCCGGCGCCTCTCGGACATCACTTTCGAGTGCATGTGGAAGGGCATCCAGCAGGTCAGGAATGGCGCCACGCTGGGCGACATCGGCAACGCGATCCAGAAGCATGCCGAGTCGAACGGATTCTCGGTGGTGCGCGAATTCTGCGGCCACGGCATCGGGGAGCGCTTCCACGAAGACCCGCAGGTCCTGCACTACGGCAAGCCCGGGTCGGGCGTGAAGCTGGTGACCGGCATGCTCTTCACCATCGAGCCGATGATCAACGCCGGTCGCCGCGAGATCCGGCAGCTCGCCGACGGCTGGACCGTCGTCACCCGCGACCACAGCCTCTCGGCACAATGGGAGCACGCGGTGTGCGTAACCGATACCGGCTACGAAGTCCTGACCCTGTCGCCTGGCATGCCCCAGCCGCCCGCGTTCATCACCGAACCGATCGTCATCCCCGCCGTCTGAAGCAACGCAGCCACCCATGACCGCCGAAATCCTCACCAAGCTGCGCGAACGCATCCAGGAAGCCCGGCGGGCCGCGGTGGCCCAATTCCGGGAACATGAACGGCCGGACATCCTGCTGACCGAGCTGCGGCGCATCGTGGATGCGGCGCTGCGCGACCTGGTCAAGCATTGTCCGCTGCCGATCGGCGCCACGTTGGCGGCTGTCGGCGGCTATGGCCGTGGCGAGCTTTACCCCCACTCCGACGTCGACCTGCTGATCCTGCTGCCGCACGCCCCAACGCCCGACGAAGAGTCCGCGATCGAAAAGCTGGTGGCTTCGCTCTGGGATCTGGGCCTGGAACCCGGCCATAGCGTGCGCACCATCGAAGATTGCGAGCGCGAGGCGGACGCCGACATCACGGTGGAGACGGCGCTACTTGAGTCCCGCTGGCTGGCTGGCAGCCGCGTGCTGATGCGCAAGTTCGATGCGGCCACCAAGTCCCGACTCGATCCCCAGGCCTTCTTTCTGGCCAAGCGCGTCGAAATGCAGCAGCGCCATGGGCGCTACCACGACACGCCCTATGCGCTGGAGCCCAACTGCAAGGAATCGCCGGGCGGTCTGCGCGATCTACAGGTCATCCTGTGGATGGCCCGGGCAGCCGGCTTTGGCAACAACTGGCGCTCGGTGGCGCAGGCGGGCCTTCTGACCTCGTCCGAGGCACGGGACCTGCGCAAGGCCGAACAGGCCTTCAAACGCCTGCGCATCGAACTCCACCTGCTGGCCAACCGGCGCGAGGACCGCGTGCTGTTTGACCTGCAACCCGCGCTGGCCGAGGTCTATGGCATCCATGCCACCGCCACCCGACGCGGCAGCGAACTGCTGATGCAGCGCTACTACTGGGCGGCGCGGCTCGTGACCCAGCTGAACGGCATCCTGGTGCAGAACATCGAGGAAAGGCTGTTTCCCCGCCCGGACAGCGATGCGCGGAATATCGACGACGACTTCCGCAACCTGCGCGACCGCCTGGACATCATTCGCGACGACGGCTTCGAGCGCAACCCCACCCTGCTGCTGCGCGCCTTCCTGGTGATGCAGCAGCATCCCGAGCTGACCGGCATGTCGGCGCGCACGCTGCGCGCCATCTGGCAC
>DALZRX010000092.1:1576-5216 GCA_032015805.1 Achromobacter sp. | reverse complement strand
CCGCAACCCGGTCAACCGCAAGCTGTTCCTGCAGATCCTGCAGCAGCCGCGCGGTGTCGTGCACGAATTGCGGCGCATGACCATGCTGAACATCCTGCCGCGTTATCTGCCGGTGTTCCGCCGCATCGTGGGCCAGATGCAGCACGATCTATTTCACGCCTATACGGTGGACCAGCATACGCTGGCGGTCGTGCGCAACCTGCGTCGCTTCACCATGCCCGAGCACGCGCAGGAATATCCCATGGCCAGCCAGCTCATCGCGGGCCTGGACCGGCACTGGCTGCTTTACGTGGCGGCGCTGTTCCACGACATCGCCAAGGGCCGCGGCGGTGACCACTCCGAACTGGGTGCGCGCGAGGTCCGCAAGTTCGCGGCCGATCACGGCATGGACCCGGAAGACGCGAAGCTCGTCGAGTTCCTGGTGCGCCAGCATCTGTTGATGTCGGCGGTGGCGCAGAAGCGCGATCTTTCCGACCCCGATGTGGTGCAGGAGTTCGCGGCCACGGTCAAGGACGAGCGCCACCTTACCGCCCTGTATCTGTTGACGGTGGCCGACATCCGCGGCACCAGCCCCAAGGTCTGGAACGCCTGGAAGGGCAAGCTGCTGGAAGACCTGTACAAGCTGACGCTGGCCGCGCTGGGCGGCGCCCACGCCGACGCCCACACGGTCCTGACCGAACGCAAGGAAGAAGCGGCGCGGCTCACCCGGCTGGCCGGGTTGCGCGACGACGCGCGCGAAGCGTTCTGGAATCAGCTCGACGTGGCGTATTTCCTGCGACACGACGCCTCCGACATCGCCTGGCACACGCGCCACCTGTACCACCAGGTCGCGCCGGCGCGGGCTGTCGTCAAGGCCCGCCCCACCGAACAGGGCGAAGGCCTGCAGATCATGGTGTACACCCGCGACGCGCCCGATCTTTTCGTCGCGATCTGCGGCTACTTCGACGCCAAATCGCTGTCCATCCAGGACGCCCGCATCCACACCACCCGCCATGGCTGGGCGCTGGACAGCTTCATCGTCCTGCTGCCCGAGGGCGCGAGCGACCTGCGGGCGCAGGCCACGCTGGTCGAGCACGAACTGGCCGAACGCCTCAAGGATCCGCAGGCGGCCGCTCAGGCCCAGCCCGGCCGCGGCGGCTGGTACGGACGGGGCCGGCAGTCGCGCGTATCGCGCGTGTTTCCGGTCATGCCCCAGGCCGAACTCCAGCCGGACGAACGCAGCACGTCGTGGCGCCTGTCCGTCACGGCGACCGACCGGCCCGGCCTGCTGCACGCGCTGGCGCGCGTCTTCGCGCGCCACGAGGTCAACCTGCTCATGGCCAAGATCATGACGCTGGGCGACCGGGTCGAGGACGTGTTCATTGTGGACGGCTCCACGCTGACGCGCCCCCGCAGCCAGATGCAGTTCGAACGGGACATCCTGGACGCCCTTTCGGGCGACGAGGCCCAGCAGCGCGCCGCCTGAACCGGCATCGCCAGACCCGGCCCGGAACGCATACAATCCGGGTTTTCGGCCAGGCGATGCTCGCTCCCATGCAGCTCAATGACTATCTGCGCGTTTTTGGTGGCAGCTTTTTCTTCGCGCTGGCCACGCTGCTGCCGTTCCTGAATCCCCCCGCGATCGCCCCCATCTTCCTCTCGCTGACCGAAGGCGCGTCCTCGGCCACGCGGGTGGTGCTGGCCAAGCGGGTCGCGATCAACGTCTGCCTGATGCTGATCGTGGCCATGGTGGCGGGCAACGTGCTCCTCAGTTTCTTCGGGATCTCGCTGTCCATCGTGCGCGTGGGCGGGGGCATGCTGGTGATCGCCAGCGCCTGGCGCCTGGTGAACTCGCCGGACGCCGACACCGAACGCGTGGCCCGCATGGCCGAATCGTTCACGCCCGAAATGGCAAAGGCCCGCGCGTTCTACCCGCTGACCTTCCCGATCAGCTGCGGGCCTGGCTCCATCGCGGCCGCCATCACGGTGGGCGTCTCGCTGCGCGACCAGAATCACGCGTTGAGCCTGGTGCGGCTGGCCGGCTCCATCCCCGGAATCGTCGTCGTTTCCCTGACGCTTTACGTTTGTCTGCGTTTCGCGGCTCAGATGCTGCACCGCCTGGGCGACAACGGCACGGCGGTCTTCATGCGGCTGTCGGCATTCATCATGCTGTGCCTCGGCGTGCAGATCTTCTGGGAGGGCGCGCGGGACCTCCTCTTGGGCGTGCTGACTCAGGTCATGCAACCAATTCCCATCCCGAAGGCCTAAGCATGGCCGGCCGCCGCGCCGGCTTCGTCCAACCCATCCCAACGCAACAATGACTTCACGCTCAGAACGCCTGCTCCGGCTGATCGCCCTCTTTTCTTTCGGCGCCGTCGGCATCGCCCTCGTCTCCCAGCACGTCTTCGACATGCCGCCCTGCGCCTGGTGCGTGATGCAGCGCCTGATCTACCTGGTGATCGGCGTCGTCGCCCTGATTGGCGGCTTTGGCGGTGGACGCGCACTGACACGCATCTGCGGCGTTCTGGCCGCTGCGCTGTCGCTGTCCGGCATCGTGGCCGCCTGGTACCAGTACAGCGTCGCCGCGAACATGCTGTCGTGCGACCAGACGTTTGCCGACCGCTTCATGACCGGCATCGGCCTGGAAAGCGCCATCCCGCCGCTCTTCGGCATCTATGCCACCTGCATGGACGCCAAGGTGCCGGTGCTGGGCGTCGAATATGCCCTGTGGAGCCTGGCGCTCTTCGTAATCCTGTTCTTCATGGCGCTGCCCGTGGTGTTCAGGCGTAGCCGCGCCTGAGGGCCGCATCGAGATCGTGCAGACGCTGAAATACCTCTCCGGATACCCGGAACCGCTGCTGGCGCAAGCCCAGAAGCTGCTTGACCAGGACAAGCTGGGCGCGGCCCTGCTCGCCCGGTATCCTGACGGCGCGCACGAAGTGCGCACCGACAAGGCGCTGTACCAGTACGTCACCGACCTGAAGAACGCCTACATGCGTAATGGCGACCAGATCAACAGGGTCGCCTTCGACAGCAAGATCCACGTGATCCAGCATGCGCTCGGCCAGCACACCTACATTTCGCGCGTGCAGGGTGGCAAGCTCAAGGCCAAGCACGAAATCCGGGTGGCGACGCTGTTCAGGAACGTGCCCGCGGAATTCCTGAAGATGATCACGGTGCACGAGCTGGCGCACCTGAAGGAGAAGGACCATAACAAGGCCTTCTACAACATGTGCCTGCGGATGGAGCCGCACTACCATCAGTACGAATTCGATCTGCGCCTGTACCTGACGCACCTGGAGGTCACGCGCAAGCCGCTGTGGGACGCGTAAAGCCAGGTTGGTCATTGCTGAAGTGGCCGACACCGACAAAAAAATGCCGTCCACGAGGGACGGCATTTCTGTTTGGGCGAGACGCCGGCGGCGATCAGGCGTCGTCGGAGGTGTGACCCATGTTGAACCGCAGGCCACCCGCGCCTTCGTCAATGCCGGGCTCGGAGCGCGATTGACCCAGGCGTGCCAAGTATTCGGGCGTGATGTCGCCGGTGATGTACTCGCCGTCGAAGCACGAAGCCTCGAAGCGCGTCAGCTTGGGGTTGATGTCGCGGACCGCCTGCTGCATGTCGTGCAGGTCCTGGTAGACCAGGCTGTCGGCGCCGATC
>DALZRX010000092.1:425-1566 GCA_032015805.1 Achromobacter sp. | reverse complement strand
GTACACCTTGTTGGCGCCGGCGGCGCGCGCCATGTCGACGATCTCGCGGCTGGTCGTGCCGCGCACGATGGAGTCGTCCACCAGCAGCACGTTCTTGCCCTTGAACTCCATGCCGATGGCATTGAGCTTCTGGCGCACCGACTTACGGCGCACGGCCTGCCCCGGCATGATGAACGTACGGCCCACGTAGCGGTTCTTGATGAGCCCCTCACGGTAGTCCAGGTTCAGGCGGGCGGCAAGCTGCATGGCGGCCGGGCGCGAGGAATCGGGAATCGGCATGACGACGTCGATGTCGCCCAGGCGCATGTTGCGGGCAACCTTGTCGGCCAGGTACTCGCCCATGCGCAGACGCGCGTCGTACACCGACACGCCGTCGATCATCGAATCGGGGCGGGCGAAGTAGACGTATTCGAAAATGCAGGGAACCAATTGCGGGTTGTCGGCGCATTGGCGGGCAACCAAGCGGCCGTCCAGGTCGATGAACACAGCCTCGCCCGGCTCGACGTCGCGCACGAAGGTGAAACCGCTGCCTTCGAGGGCCACGGATTCCGAAGCCACCATCCATTCCACGCCCTCTTCGCCTTCTTGGCGGCCGATGCACAGCGGACGGATGCCGTTGGGATCGCGGAAGGCAAGCAGGCCATAACCGGAAATCTGGGCGACCACGGCATAAGCGCCACGCACGCGCTTATGCAGCGCGGCGACGCCGCGGAAGATGGCGTCGTCGTCGAGCGACACGCCATTGGCGGCCGACTGCAGCTCATGCGCCAGCACGTTCAGCAGGACTTCGGAATCGGAGTTCGTGTTGATGTGACGGCGGTCGACGCGATAGAGCGACTCACGCAGCTCACGCCAGTTGGTCAGGTTGCCGTTGTGGGACAACATGATGCCGAACGGGGCGTTCACGTAGAAGGGCTGGGCCTCTTCCTCGCTGGCGCTGGAGCCGGCGGTCGGGTAGCGGACCTGGCCGACGCCGGACGTGCCGGGCAGCGCGCGCATGTTGCGCGTGCGGAACACGTCACGCACCAGGCCGTGGGCCTTGTACATATTGAACTGGTTGCCTTGCGACGTCGCAATGCCCGCGGCGTCCTGCCCGCGATGCTGCAACAGCAGCAAGCTGTCATAGAGCAGCTGGTTGACC
>DALZRX010000092.1:0-415 GCA_032015805.1 Achromobacter sp. | reverse complement strand
TTTGATGGCCTCGATGGCCGAATGCGAAAACATGGCGTCCTGCCACCACGGCTCTTGCGGCAGTGGCGTATACCCTGCTGCGGCGACCAGCGCCAGCACGATCAATAGACCACGGGCCAGCCCGAACATTCCCCCCAGGCCGTGATCGGCCGGACTCAGTCCGGTGCTGCGGATCAGGGCGGCTAGCGTCATGTTGACCAATCCCACGCCCAGCAACACGATGATGAACACCGCCGCGTAGGAAACCCCCATCCGCAGCAGCGTCGTTTCAATATAGGGCTCCAGCCACGTATACACCGTGGGACCCCACCATATCGCGGCCACGAAGGCCAGCAGATAGGCGACCAGCGACAGCACCTCTTTGAGCAGGCCGCGCACCAGGCCCAGCACACCCGATACCGCCAGGATGGCCAGC
>DALZRX010000091.1:0-11238 GCA_032015805.1 Achromobacter sp. | reverse complement strand
CAGCAGCAGCCCCGCGCGCCGCCGCTCCGCGCCTGACGGCATCCCCCCCCCAGCGTCACCGGCTTGCATCGCGCCGCCTGCCATTAGCGGGCGCGGCGCCCTCCGTTAGCGCCTGTTCGCCTCGTCATCCCTGGCATGGACCCGTCTCGGGAGCCTCGTGCCGGGATGCTCCTGCGCGGCGCGTTTTCTGGCGGACCCCGGCAAGCCCCGATACACATTCCCAGTTGGTCCAGAATCAATATGTGCAAGCAACAGCAATTTCTCCGCATGACCTGCCTGGCCGCCGTCTTGGCCGCCACATTTCCTGCAGGCGCGCAGTCCGCCCCGGACGGCGTGACCACGCTTGATCCGGTCGTCATCACGGGCGTTGCGCCCAGCGCCCCGTTGACGTTCACCACCGATCCCAAGTTGCCGCGCCAGCCGCTGCCGGCCAGCGACGGCACCGACTATCTCAAGACCATTCCCGGCTTTTCGGCCATCCGCAACGGCGGCACCAACGGCGACCCGGTGCTACGGGGCATGTTCGGATCGCGCCTGAACATCCTGACCAATGGCACCTCCATGCCTGGCGCATGCCCCTCGCGCATGGACGCGCCCAGCTCCTACATTTCGCCCGAGAACTTCGACCAGCTCACCGTTATCAAGGGGCCGCAGACCGTGTTGTGGGGCCCCGGCGCATCGGCGGGGACGATCCGCTTTGACCGCGACACGCCGCAGTTCACCGGACCGGGCGTGCGGTTTGACGGCAGCCTCACGGGCGGCTCATTCGGGCGCAACGACCAGACTGCGGACCTGACGGTGGGTAACGACAAGGTTTACACCCGGATCACCGCCAACCACTCGCATTCGCAGGACTACAAGGACGGCGACGGCAATACCGTGCCCTCGCGCTGGGACAAATGGAATGCGGACGTCACGCTGGGCTTCACGCCCGACGCGGACACGCTGTACGAATTGACCGCGGGCACGGGCGACGGTGAGGCGCGATACGCCGGCCGCGGCATGGATGGCTCTCAGTTCAAGCGGGAAAGTTTTGGACTTCGGTTTGAAAAGCGCAATATCGGCGCCGTGCTGAACCAGGTGGAGGCGCAGCTCTACTACAACTACGCCGACCACGTCATGGACAACTACACGCTGCGCGCGCCGGACCCCTCCAGCGCGATGGCGATGGCCATGGCGTCGGATGTGGACCGCGCAACATGGGGAGGGCGCCTTGCCAGCACGTGGACGCTGTCCCAGGACGTGAGCATGGAGGCGGGGATGGACTTCCAGCAGAGCCGCCACCGCGCCCGGAGCGGAACGGACATGATGTCCTACCGCAGCCAGCCCTGGGTCAAGGATGCAGATTTTTCCAATACGGGCGTTTTCGGCGAGTTGACCTGGCGCGCCGCCCCGGACAGCCGCGTCATCGGGGGGGCCCGCGTCGACTGGGCTTCCGTCAAGGATTTCCGTCAGACCACCGGCGGCAAGATGATGCCCATGCCCAATCCAACGGCGGGGGAGCGCCGGAACGATACGCTGCCCAGCGGCTTCCTGCGCTATGAAAAAGACCTGGATTCTGTGCCTGCGACGCTCTACATCGGGCTCGGCCACGTCGAGCGGTTCCCGGACTATTGGGAATTGTTCTCGCCGCAACGCGGCCCGGCGGGCTCCGCCAATGCCTTTCAGGGTGTCAAGCCGGAAAAAACCACCCAGCTCGATTTCGGCGCCCAATACAAGACCGAAACCCTGGATGCGTGGTTCTCCGGCTACGCCGGCTACGTGGACGACTTCATCCTCTTCAACTACACGTCCGGCGGAATGATGGGCGCGACTTCCCAGGCAACCAATGTGGACGCCCGCATCTTTGGCGGGGAGTTCGGCGCGTCCTATGCCGTCTCGCCACGGTGGAAGCTGGGCGCCACGCTCGCCTACGCCTGGGGGCAAAACCGCAGCGACGGTCGCCCGTTGCCGCAGATTCCACCCCTGGAGGCCAAGCTCAGCGCGGCCTATGACGACGGCACCTGGTCAGCGGGCGCCCTGTGGCGGCTGGTGGCGCCCCAGAAGCGCTATGCGCTTAATGAGGGCAACGTGGTCGGCAAGGATTTCGGTCCCAGCGCCGGGTTCGGCGTCTTTTCCGTCAACGCGGGCTACGTCGTGAACAAGCAGGTCCGACTGTCCATGGGCGTGGACAACCTGCTCAACAAGACCTACAGCGAACACCTGAACCTGGCGGGGAACGCGGGCTTCGGTTACCCCGCAGGCACGGCGGTGAACGAGCCCGGTCGCAGTGTCTGGGCCCGGGTCAGCGTCCAATATTGATAGACGAAGGGGTTTGGGCACGCTACTTGCTCAGGGTAGGTCGAGGGTCATTCCTTGTCTTATGGAGAAGCATCATGGAAGAGTTCAAGTACACGCCCGCCATGTCCACCCCCGAACCGATGACTGACGGCGAGCGCTGCGCGCTGCGTACCCTTGCGGCGGCGCAGCAGCTCCTTCACCCCGAGCGTCCCCCGACGGTCATGATGTCGACGGTGGAGGCCGAGCTGGCGAAATATGTAAAAGATACCTACCGCCCCCGCGCGGGATGGTAACGGGGCGCGTCAAGGCGCCACCAACCGCCAGCGCCTCTCACTCGAGAGGCGCACGCATGACCAGCGCCGAGATGGTGTGGTTTTTCCAGAACACCTGATGGATCCGGGGCAGCAACGCTTGCAGCTCCGGTTCCGTCGCGCCGTCGAAAGTGACCAGGACCGCAGGGCGGTCCCCTTCGCTGGGGACTCGCTTGACGCTGTCCGGTGATGGGAACCCATACTTCATCAGGAACTGGCGCACATCGTCGTCGGTGGTGGTTTCTTCGACCTGATTCATGAGCAGCGCTGCCATGGCGAATCCTCCGGAAGTCAGAACTTTTCGGGCACGAATCGGAACGGATGTTCCGGCTGCACGTACCCCTTGGCCTTCTGCCGCTTGGGCAATGTGATCTTTTCCCTGGTGTCGACGGTGTAGGGAATGTGCTGCAGCAGATGGCTGATGATGTTCAGCCGGATACGTTTCTTGTCGTCGGAGCGACCCACGTACCAGGGGGAAACCGCGGTGTCCGATGCCCTGAACATGTCGTCACGGGCACGCGAATAGTCATACCAGCGGCTGTACGAATCCAGATCCATCTTGGTCAGCTTCCAGGTCTTGCGTGCATCGTTGATGCGCGACTGCAACCGGCGCGTCTGTTCTTCTTCGCTGACTTCAAGCCAGTACTTGAAGAGCAGGATGCCGGAATCGATCATCACGCGCTCAACGAGCGGGACTGCCTTCAGAAAGGCATCAACCTGGGCCTGGGTGCAAAACCCCATGACGCGCTCCACGCCGGCCCGGTTGTACCAGCTTCGGTCGAAGATGACGACTTCGCCGGCAGCGGGCAGGTGGGGCAGGTAGCGCTGCATGTACATCTGCGATTTCTCGCGTTCCGTCGGCGCAGGCAGGGCGACGACCCGAAATACGCGCGGGCTGACGCGCTCGGTCAGGGCCTTGATGGTGCCGCCCTTGCCGGCGCCGTCGCGGCCCTCGAACACGATGCAGACCTTGGCGCCGGTGTCGACCACCCATTGCTGCAGCTTGACGAGTTCGACATGCAGCAGGGCCAACTCCATCTCGTACTGCTTCTTGGACAAGCCACCTTCGGCTTGGACCTCAGGGGCGTTCTTCTGCTTTTTCTTATCGGCCATCGTCGCGCTCCGGAATTTCCTTGCCACGAATGAAAGGCGCATCACGGCGCCACCTCTGGTTTGAATATATTGCCGATTGGCCCGGGGCTGGCAGGTCTGTTACCACTGGAATTATGGTGCCGGAACGTGCGGGCTCATGGGTGAGAGGCAACGTCGTCCAGTCGCCAGGCACGGTATTTGCTGTCCGAATCCACGGCCACGTTTCCGCTGGCCGCAGCAAACCCGAGGTGACGAAAATGGAACCACAGCATTCCGTTGGGCAGGCATCTTCCCAGGACAACGCCGTAGAAGCGACGTCGACACCCGACGACCTGCCGGTCCGGCCTTCGACGGGCACGAGCGGCTCTCCGCCGGTCAAGCCTTCGGACGCCAGCGAAAACGCGCAGGGCAATGAAGTCAGCAATGAGGATATGGAGCCGTCGGACGCATCCGAGTCCAATCCCGATCCCGCCGACACGCAACGCTCATCCTGACCCCGAGGAGATCCGATCATGATCATGAAGACCGCAATGTTGGGCATGGCCGTGGTGCTGGGTACGGCAGGCGCCGTATCCGTCGGCTGGGCGCAGGGCGCGCCGCAGTCGGTGACTGAGGTGCGCGTCGATGTCGCCAAGGTCGAGGCCGGATACCGTGCCTCGAAGATCATCGGGGCGACCGTCTACAACGGCAAGAAGGAAAAGATTGGCACCGTTGACGACCTGATCATCGGGCCGCCGGACTGGGCCCCCTATGCGGTGCTGTCTGTGGGTGGACTGTTGGGGGTCGGCAACCACCTCGTAACAGTTCCCCTGTCGAAAATGCAGATCGCCGGCGACCAGTTCCAACTGCCCGATGCGACCAAGGACACCTTGAAGGCGCTGCCGGAATTCAAGTACGCCAAGTAATCGGCGGGGCGCCCGCCCCGCGCCACATGCTCGTTCAAACCAGCAGGAGGTCACATGCAGATTGAACCCGTCGCCGATTCCGGCCGCCCCGGCTCCCGCGCGCCGTCGTTGGTGCGTGAACTCAAGCAGATCGATGACCGCCGGCCGGATTTTCCAGGAGAGCACCTCATCGTGTTCGGCGTGGGCGTGATGCTCATGCTTGCGGGGATGCGCAGCCGCACGGTATTGCGGCGCACCATCATCACTGCCGCGGGCACCGCGTTGATCGGGCGAGCGGCGAGCGGGACAGGAGGCATCGCCCGCGTGGCCCGCATCGTCAAGCGCCTGGGCTGATCACTGCGCAGGAGACTGTCATGGCAGCAAGAACCATATGGAAAGGAGCGATCTCCTTCGGGCTGGTCCATATTCCCGTGGGTCTGCATACGGCCACCAGCGAATCCGGCGTGGATTTCGACTGGCTGGACAAGCGGTCGATGGACCCGGTCGGGTACAAGCGCATCAACAAGCGCACGGGCAAGGAGATCGACAAGGACAACATCGTCAAGGGCGTTGCGTACGAGGATGGCAAGTACGTCATCGTGTCGCCCGAGGAGATCGCCGAGGCCTATCCCCGGACGACTCAAACGATCGAGATCCAGCAGTTTGTGGACGCGGCTGACGTGTCGTTCGTGTATCTGGAGCGTCCTTATTATGTCGCGCCCATCAACAAGGGCCACAAGGTCTATGCCTTGCTGCGCGACACGCTCACCAAGACCGGCAAGATCGGCATTGCGAAGGTCGTGATCCAGACCAAGCAGCATCTGGCGGCGCTGATCCCGTCGGGCGATGCGTTGGTGCTGAACCTGATGCGCTGGGGCGACGAGGTCAAGTCGGTGGAAGGGCTGGACCTGCCCAAGGCGGGCGCCAAGAACATGACGCCGAACGCCAGCGAGATGAAGATGGCGAAGATGCTGGTGGACGACATGTCCGGTGAATGGGATCCCGAGCAATACAAGGATGAGTTCAAGGCGGCCGTGATGGAGCTCGTGGAGCAGAAGGCGCGCGCCGGCGAGACCGAGACCGTCATCGAGCCCCAGGAGGAATCGCCCGCCTACGCCGACAACGTGATCGACCTGACTGAGCTGCTGCAACGCAGCCTGAAGGGCGGAAAGGGCGCATCGAAGGCGTCCTCCGCTTCCGACGAGTCGGCCAGCGGCGCCGCGAAGAGGACGTCCAAGGCGCCAGCTAAGAAAACGGCAGCCAAAACGGCAGCCAAAACGGCCAAGAGCGCCACCAAGCGCGCGAGCAAGACGCCAGGCAAGACGGCCGGCAAAACGTCGGCCAAAGCGCGCAAGGCGGCGTGATCATGGCCGACACGCTGAAGAAGTACCGTGAAAAGCGCAACTTCCAGGTCACCTCCGAGCCCGCGGAAGGCGGGGAGGCGAACGAGGATGCGCGCGCCTTCGTCATCCAGAAGCACTGGGCGAGCCGGTTGCATTATGACTTCCGCCTGGAACTGGATGGGGCCATGAAGAGCTGGGCAGTGCCCAAAGGGCCCTGTTATGACCCGGCCATCAAGCGCATGGCGGTTCAGGTGGAAGACCATCCGATCGCCTACAACCAGTTCGAGGGGCAGATCCCCGAGGGTCAGTACGGCGCGGGCAAGGTCATCATCTGGGACGAGGGTAAGTGGATGCCCGTCGGCGACCCGCGCAAGGGCTACCGGGACGGCCATCTGAAGTTTGACCTGCAGGGCGTCAAGATGCAGGGCAGATGGGCGCTGATCCGGCTCAAGGGCAAGGAGTCCGAAAAGCAGCCCCCTTGGCTGCTCGTCAAGGACCGCGACGACTTCGCACGTCCGGAGCGCGACTTCAGCGTCGTGGATGAAATGCCGGACAGCGTGGTGCCGTTGCGCAAATCCGGCAAGAAGAAGGCCCGCAATGCACCCAGCGAACAAGCTGAGGGCCAGGCGGCCAGAAAGGCTGACGGGCAAGCGGAAGGGCAACCGGATGACGAGGCGGACGGACAGGCCGCCTTGCCGGGCGTGGCCGCGGAATTGCCTGAGCAACTGAAGCCTCAACTTGCCACGCTGGTGGACGGCGTGCCGCATCACGCGCCGGACTGGCTGTACGAAATGAAGTTCGACGGCTACCGGATGGTCGTGCGAATCGAAGGCGAGTCGGTGCGCCTCTTCACCCGCAACGGCCACGACTGGAGCGCCAAGCTGCCGCACCTGGTCGAGGCGTTTCGCGCATTGCCCGCCAAATGGGCCTGGGTGGACGGGGAAGTCGTGATGCTCGATCGTGAGGGCATTCCGAATTTCCAGTCGCTGCAGAACGCGTTCGACGGTGAGCGGACCCAAGACATCGTCTTCTATGCTTTCGACCTGCCGTTCATCGGGCGCCGGGACTTGCGCCAGGAACCGCTGGGTGTGCGGCGGGCGCTGCTGAAGCAACTGATGGACACCGCCGAAGACGACCACTTGCGATTCAGCGAGGCGCTCGAGGCGGCGCCGTCGGATCTGGTGACGACCGCGTGCAAGATGGGGCTGGAAGGCATCATGGCCAAGCGCCTGTCCTCGCCCTATGTGTCGCGCCGCAGCGATACCTGGGTCAAGGTCAAATGTGCGCGGCGCCAGGAGTTCGCCATCGTCGGCTACACGGCGCCCAAGGGCAGCCGCGCAGGCCTGGGGGCGCTGCTGCTGGCCGTCACCGAACAGGATGGCAGCCTGCGATATGCGGGCAAGGTCGGCACCGGCTTTGACGACGAAAGCCTGATTTCGCTGCAAAAACGGCTGGCGTCCATCGAGACCGACAAGAAACCGGTCGCAAACGCGCCAGCGGCCAGCGGGGTCCGTTGGGTCAAGCCCGAAATGATTGCCGAGGTTTCTTTCGGCGAATGGACGAGCGGCGGCAACATCCGTCATTCGGTGTTTCGCGGATTGCGTCAGGACAAGCCTGTTCGTGCGATCTCCAGGGAGAAGGCGGTGCCAGTCAAGGATGTCGAGGGTGACGCGGGCGCCGCCAAAACAGCCCGCAAGGAACCGCCCGCCGCCAAGACCGGCCGCGGCAAGGGCGGCAAGCTCACCAATCCGGACCGGGTCATCGACCCGTCCACCAAGCTGACCAAGCTGGATCTGGCGCGCTACTACGGGCTGATCGCGCCGCTGATGCTGGAGCACCTGAAGAATCGGCCGGTGTCATTCTTGCGGGCGCCCGCAGGTATCCAGGGCGAGTTCTTCTTCCAGAAGCATCTGGAGGCTGCGATGCCCGGCGTGAAACCGCTCCCCGCCAAGCTGGACCCGGACCATCCGCCGCTGCTCGAGGTTCCCACGGAAGAAGCCATCATGTCGGCCGTGCAGATGAACGTCGTCGAGTTCCACACCTGGAACGCCGTCAAGACGTCCATCAACAAACCCGATCGCATGCTATTCGATCTGGACCCGGGGGAGGGCGTGCAATGGCCGGCCATGCAGCAGGCCGCCAACCTCGTTCGCGTGCTGCTGCAGGAGATAGGCCTGCAAGCCTGGCTGAAAACCAGCGGGGGCAAGGGGCTGCACGTGGTGGTGCCGCTGCGCAAGCAATACGACTGGGACACCGTGAAGCGGTTCTCCCAGGTGATCGTGCAGCATCTGGCCCGCACGCTGCCGCAGTTGTTCGTGGCCAAGAGCGGACCCAAGAACCGGGTCGGCAAGATTTTTGCCGACTACCTGCGCAACGGCTTCGGCGCGACGACGGTGTGCGCCTGGTCGGCGCGCGCCCGCCCTGGCCTTGGCGTGTCGGTCCCGGTGACCTGGGATGAACTGGACAAGCTCACCAGCGGCGCGCACTGGACCATCCAGGACATCCATGCCCGGCTGGATGCAGGCAATGACCCCTGGGCCGACTATGCCCCGCAATCACTCGCCGGCGCCATGTCGGCGATGGAGTTCAAACCATGATGCGCTCGGGTGTGCAGCCACCGTGCCGGCAGGGTGCAATTGCAATTCGTTGCATCGCGCTGTTGAGGCATTGGCACAATGCTCCAAGCAGGATTTGCCGTCCGCAGGACGGATTTCCGATGGAGACTCGCCATGCCAACCCGTGTCGCCGCGTCGCGCGTGATGGATCAACCGGACGGTTATGGAATCGTCAGCCGCAGCCTGCATTGGCTCATGGCGTTGCTGCTGGCGTGGCAGTTCACCAGCGCGGCGGCGCGGCAGTTCCTGCCGGACACGCCCATCGAGGACTTCTTCTGGGCATCCCATACGTCGTTGGGGCTGCTCCTGCTGATCCTGGTGCTGGTACGCGGCGCCTGGGCGATCGCCAATCTGGGGCGGCGGCCAGACAGCGGCTTGCTGGCCGGCTTTGGACATCTCGTCCTGTACCTGCTGATGATTGCGATCCCCTCGGTGTCGCTGTTGCGGGCCTATGGGCGGGGCAGGGGATACTCCGCCTTCGGCATCCAGATATTCAGCCCCCGCGACCAAGAAATCGAAGACCTGGTCGAGCTTGGCAACGCCTGGCATGGCCTGATGGGGTGGACGCTTCTGGCGTTGGCCGCGGGCCACGTCGCTATGGCGTTCCTGCACCGCAGGTCGGACGGCCGGCGCGTCCTCACGCGTATGACCAAGGGGCAATGATGGCCGGCACGCCGGCCTGTACGGGAGGGAATCATGCAGCGCGATGAGCTTTTGGCTCTGATGATCTCGGTTTCCGCACCCGCGCCCCGGCTCGACGAGTGGGACAGGGTGCTTTCCATCTATGCGGGATACCTTGAGGGTGTCGCCTCCAAGTTGTCGGAGAAGGAATTGGGCAATTTCATTGGCGCAGGCGCCATGTTCTACCGCACGCTATGCCAGGCGGATTCCTATCGGCAGGAATCAGTCTGGGGGCGTCGCAAGAAGGAAGGTTGAACGCGCCGCACGGCCCCTTGCACGCCGGGCCAGCTCCGGGGCGGATCTCGCGCCGCCTCGTGCCGGCAGTGCCGGGCTGCAAACGTTTGCATGGGTATGGCGCTTGCTGGCAAGCCTGCACGAAACCGCGCATTCGTGCCAGGAAATGGCCAGCCGAAGGATAGATATGCTACGCAGACGGGTAAGACAGCCAATCAGCCGGCCCCCCCTCACCGCCGGGGCGACGCTCCGCCCAGATCCGCCTTTGGACACTTCCACTTCCGAAAAACCAAGACCCGCCATCTGGGCGATCGGCGACGTGCACGGCTGCTGCGACTCGCTGGATGCCTTGCTGGCCACCCCGGAGATCGCGCGCGACCCGGACTGCCGGTTCTGGTTTGTCGGCGACCTCGTTAATCGGGGCCCGGCCAATGCCGAAACGTTACGTCGAGTCATGGCGCTGGGCGACCGGGCCACGGTCGTGCTGGGCAATCATGATCTCCGTGCGCTGAGCATCGCTGCTGGCTGCCTGCGCCCGGATCAGCGCGACACGCTCGACGACCTCCTGAATGCGCCCGACGCCGAAAAGCTTCTGGATTGGCTGCGCGTGCAGCCGCTGATCCACGTGCAGGACCGACACGTCCTCGTGCACGCGGGCCTCTTTCCCGCATGGGACGTGCCTCAGGCCATGGCGCTGGCCGCGGAAGTGGAGGCCAGGCTCCGGGACAGCGATTGGCGCCGCCACATGCGGATGCTATCGGGCGCTGCCCCCCTCGCGTGGAGTTCGAAGCTGGACACGCAGCGCCGGCTGCGCTTCATTGTGAGTGCGTTCACCCGCATGCGCCTCTGCACCCGCGACGCGGCGCTGGCGCCCGGCGCCAAATCCACGCCGGGGCGTTGGCCCCGCGAAACCTTGCCTTGGTACGATCTGCCGAGGCAGGCAAGCGTGGACTGGACCATCGTGTTTGGCCACTGGGCGACGCTGGGTCTGCTGGTGCGAACGGACGTTGTGTGCCTGGACACCGGGTGCGTCACGGGCGGTCCGCTGACCGCTTACCGGCTCTCGGACCACAAATTGGTACAGGCGACGCGCGAGTCCCTGGCCCAGGTTGCCTGACCGGTCATGCAAGCATACGGTAGGCCACACCCAGGCTGAAGAGCAACGCGGTGCCGAGCGCGTAAAACGCCAGCGACAGCCAGGCGCTCAAGGGCACGCGTGCCGGCGGTTCGGCCAGGTCATGCGGGGCGGGGGTGATGTCTTCGTTGGCTGCATTGGGGCAGGTGGCCACGGTGGCGGCTTGGGCGACGCTGGCCGGCCGAGGGGTTCCCAAAGACACCATGATATTTCCGACGGGAGTCGGTGAAAGAACGGGTTCCGGCGAGCTCATGAGGAGCCTCCGCAATCAAGGTTGGGTGACGAAAGGCGCAATGCCTACAGCAAGCGGCGTGCCCAAATCCGAACCGCCAGCCGGACGGTCCGGACACGGGCCACTTCCCGTCTGTTCCTCAAACACTTACGATACCGGGCAGGCGTCGGGCGTATTGCGCCGCGCTTGCCCGAATCGACTGACACGTGACGGCCGCATTTCAACCACGGAGCATTCATGAACGGTTACCCAGATACTCTTCTCCTGATCGACAACGAATGGCGCGAGGCCCGCGGCGGCGCGCGCATTGACGTCGTGAACCCCGCCACCGGCCAGAAGATCGGCCAGGTCGCCAGCGCCGCACGCGAGGACCTGGACCTTGCGCTGGCGGCGGCGCAGCGAGGTTTCGAGACGTGGCGCGATACGTCCGC
>DALZRX010000090.1:1333-11253 GCA_032015805.1 Achromobacter sp. | reverse complement strand
GAAGGCCCGTCGCGCAACCGACGCCGCCCTGAAGGAATTCGAAGCCCGCCGCGCTGAACTGGAAAAGGCCCAGGCTGAAAAGCTGGCCGCCGCCCAAGCTCTGGGCGAGCGCATGAACGGCTACCAGCTCAAGATCGTTCAGAAGGCCGGCGTCGACGGTCGTCTGTTCGGTTCGGTCACCAACGCCGACATCGCCGAAGGTCTGAAGAAGGCTTCGTTCGAAGCCGTCGAAAAGTCCCAGGTCCGTCTGCCCAATGGCCAACTGAAGGCCATCGGCGAATACCCGGTCCAGGTCGCCCTGCACGCTGACGTCCTCGTCGACGTCACGGTCTTGGTCGAAGGCGAACTGTCCTGATCCGGCAGTCGCGGTAAAAAGAAGCCGGCCCGCGTGCCGGCTTTTTTTCTTTTCGCCGCGCGCCACCCCATTGTGCTGATTGGTGCGCGGCCTCGCGCCGTCGTTTCACGCTGTCATGTCAGAGGATCTCTTGACTCATCCGCCCGTCCATCACAACGCGCCGCCCGGCCTGCGAGCCTGGCTCGATAGCGTGGACGCGTCGCTTGAACCTTCCGTGCGGGACGTAAAGATAGATGGCGTGCGCTGCATCATCAAGCGCCGCCGGCCGGGCTTCCTGCAGGGCGTGAGCTACGCGCTGCGCTACGTGCGCGCCTTGTTCCTCGCCGTGAACTGCAAGGTCTTCCTGGGCGAGTTTCCGCGTCCCAGCGTGCTGCTGCGCAATGGCCTGCCGCATGAGGCGCAGCGCCTGTCGCAATTGCTGGAAGCAGGCTGCCGTGTGCCCGAGGTATGGTGGCAAGCGCCGAATCTCCTCGTGCTTGAATTCGTCGGGCAGGATCTGGCCTATCTCATCCGCAAGGAAGACTCCACCTCGCGCCTGTGGCTGGCGCGTGCCGCGGCCGTCGACATGGCTGCCTTCCATGCCCGCGGCATGTGGCACGGCGGGGCGCAGATCCGGAACCTGACGCTGCGAGACGGCGAGATCTGGCGCATCGATTTTGAAGAAAACATCGGCGCGACACTGTCACGCCCGCTCGCGCAGGCGTACGACCTGTTCCAGATGCTGGCCTCGCTGGTTTCGCTGCGCGCGGTGGACGACGGCGACGCGAGGACGCTGGGTAAACTGGCGCTCGAGGTCTACCTGGACGCCAACCCCGACCCCGAAGTCAAAGCCCGCCTGAAGCGACTGGCGCGCGTCCTGTGCGCCATCGCCATGCCGCTGCGCCCCGTGCTGAGCCGATTCCCCTCGCGCGATATCCAAGGGTTTTTCCGCGTCGCGGATATCCTGCAGCCGTTACTATTGAAGCCATGAACACACCCGCCGATTCCCAGCTCGAGTACCTGCGCGTCCCTCCCCATTCCATCGAAGCCGAACAGTCGGTCCTGGGTGGACTGCTGCTGGACAATGCCGCATGGGACCGCATCGCGGACGTGCTCATCGAAGAAGACTTCTACCGGCACGACCACCGCCTGATCTGGCACCATATCGCCCGCCTGATCGGCCTGGCGCGCCCGGCCGACGTCATCACCGTGCACGAGTCCCTCGTCAGCGCGGGCAAGACCGAGGATTCCGGCGGGCTGGCCTATCTGAATGCCCTGGCACACAACACGCCGTCGGCCGCCAACATCCGCCGCTATGGCGAGATCGTGCGCGAGCGCGCCATGCTGCGCAAGCTGGTGTCCATCGCAGACGAAATCTCGTCTGCCGCCATGAACCCGCAGGGCAAGGAAGCGCGCCAACTGCTGGACGAGGCCGAATCCAAGGTGTTCCAGATCGCCCAGGAGGGCGCGCGTGGCGCCGCGGGCTTCCAGGAAATCCAGCCGCTGCTGACGCAGGTGGTCGAGCGCATCGACGAGCTCTATCACCGTGAAAGCACGTCCGACGTGACGGGCGTGCCCACCGGCTTCACCGACCTGGACAAGATGACGTCCGGCATGCAGGGCGGCGACCTGATCATCGTGGCGGGCCGCCCATCCATGGGCAAGACCTCGTTCTCCATGAACATCGGCGAGCACGTCGCCATCGAGGAAGGCCTGCCCGTCGCGGTGTTTTCCATGGAAATGGGCGCGGTGCAGCTCGCCATGCGTATGCTGGGTTCCGTGGGGCTGCTGGACCAGCACCGCATGCGTACCGGCAAGCTGATTGCCGAAGACTGGCCGCGCGTCACGCACGCCGTGCAGCTCATGCAGGATGCGCAGGTCTATATCGACGAATCGCCCGCGCTCAGTCCGATGGAAGTGCGCGCCCGCGCCCGCCGCCTGGCGCGCCAGTGCGGCCAGCTTGGCCTCATCATCATCGACTACCTGCAGCTCATGTCCGGCAACGGTTCCGGCGAGAACCGGGCCACCGAAGTGTCGGAAATCAGCCGATCGCTCAAGGGGCTGGCCAAGGAATTGAATTGCCCGCTGATTGCGCTGTCGCAGTTGAACCGAAGCCTGGAACAACGCCCCAACAAGCGCCCCGTGATGAGCGACCTGCGCGAATCGGGCGCTATCGAACAGGATGCGGACGTGATCCTGTTCATCTACCGCGACGAGGTCTACAACCCCGATTCGCCGGACAAGGGCACGGCCGAGATCATCATCGGCAAGCAGCGTAACGGCCCGATCGGCTCGGTGCGCCTGACGTTCCAGGGTTCCAGCACGCGCTTCCTGAATTTCTCCGGCGCGCAGCCGCGGGACATGTACTGATCCTGGCAACCGCCGTACCCAAAAAAAATCGCGCTGCGAAGCGCGATTTTTTTATTGCGGGGCTCAGTGCGTGGCTTCCGGCCGCTTGCCGTAGCGCGCCGCAAGCACGCCGCAGACCATGAGCTGGATCTGGTGGAACAGCATCAGCGGCAGCACCACCGCGCCCACGGCGTGGCCGGCGAACAGCACCTGCGCCATCGGAATGCCGCTGGCCAGGCTCTTTTTCGAGCCGCAGAAGAGCAGCGTGATGCGGTCCTCGATGCTGAATCCGAACAGCCGGCCAGCGAGAGCGGACAAGCCCAGCGCCAGCGCCAGGATCACGCAGCAGCTCACCACCAGGCCGGCCAGCGCGGGGATCGGGGTGCTGCTCCACAGGCCTTCATTGATGGCCTCCGAGAACGCCGTGTAGACCACCAGCAGGATCGAACCCTGGTCGACGAACTTCAGCATGGCCTTGCGCTTGTGCACCCAGGCGCCGATCCAGCGGCGCGCGAACTGGCCCAGCACGAAGGGCAACAGCAGTTGCAGCATGATCTTGCCGACCGCGTCGAACGAGATCGGTGCGCTGCCGGCATTGGCCACGACCGTGCCCACCAGCAGGGGCGTGAGGAAGATGCCAAGCAGGCTGGAGGCCGATGCGCTGCACACGGCGGCCGGGACGTTGCCGCGCGCCATGGAGGTGAACGCGATGGCCGACTGCACGGTGGCCGGCAGGCAGCACAGGAACAGGATGCCCAGGTAAAGCTCGGGCGTGACCAGCGGCTCCAGCACCGGCTGGAGCGCCAGCCCCAGCAGCGGGAACATCAGGAACGTCGCCGAGAAGATCGTCAGATGCAGCTTCCAGTGGGTGAGGCCCGCGATGATGGCCTCACGGGAAAGGCGCGCGCCGTGCAGGAAAAACAGCAGGCCGACGGCCACGTTGGTGATCCACCCGAACACGACCACGCCTTGTCCATGCGCGGGCAGGAAACTGGCGATGATGACGGTGCAGATCAGGTAGAGGGTGAAGCGGTCAGGCAGGAGTCGAACAAGGCGGGACATGGGAAGGGAGGGAAGTACGGAAAGCGGCGGCGCAGGGCGCCGGAAACGGGGCGTATTGTAGACCCGCGGCGCCGCGGGCCCTGGCCCGCACGCGTGAAGCGTCCGCGCGCTGAGGCAGTCCGTGCGACTTCCGCGCGCTCAGGGCGTCATCGCCAGCGCCAGGTCGAACGCCGCCACCAACGACGCGTGGTCGGCCACGCCCTTGCCGGCGATGTCGAACGCCGTGCCATGGTCTACGCTGGTGCGCACGAAGGGCAGCCCGACGGTCACGTTCACGCCGTGGTCCAGCCCCAGGTATTTCACCGGGATCAGGCCCTGGTCGTGGTATTGCGCCACGACGATGTCGAATTCGCCCCGGCGGGCGCGCATGAAGATGGTGTCGCCCGGCCAGGGACCGCTGGCGTCGATGCCTTCGGCGCGCGCGGTGGCGATGGCCGGTTCGATGATGTCCATGTCTTCGCGGCCGAACTTGCCGCCTTCGCCCGCATGCGGGTTCAGTCCCGCCACGGCGACGCGCGGCTGCGCGATGCCCATCTGGCGGCAGGCCCGATCGGCGAGGCGCATTGCAGTCAGCTCGGCCTCGTGCGTGATGCGCGCCATGACGTCGGCCAGCGCGACGTGGATGGTCACCAGCAGCACGCGCAATTCATCGTTGGCCAGCATCATCGCGAAGTCCTGCGTCCTGGAGCGGTCCGCCAGTATCTCGGTGTGGCCCGGAAAATCGATGCCGGCCTCGTGCATCGATTTCTTGTTCAGCGGTGCGGTCACGATGGCGCGGATGCGTCCGGCGAGTGCGTCGTCGATGGCTGCGCAGACATAGTCGTAGGCGCCGCGTCCCGCCTGGGCGCTGACCTGTCCGAGTGGCAGGTCGGCAGGCAGGGCGGGGCTACAGGCCACGACCTGGATGCAGCCGGCGTCGGGCCGGGCCTGTGTGATGTCGGGGATGTCGATGATGTCCAGGCGGGCGCCAAGCTGGTCCGCCGCCCGCTGCAGCGCGCCCGGGTCGCCGTACACCACGCAGGGCGCGCCCAGGCCCTGCGCATAGGCCTTGACGACGATTTCCGGACCGATGCCGGCGGCATCGCCCATGGTGATGCCCACGGGCAGGGAAGAGGTCACGACGCCCATGGCCGCTTACTGCGCCGCGCCCTTGGGCGGATCGATCGGCGCGCATTCGAACGTGACCGTGGCGCGCTTGGAGCCCAGGCCCGTGGCGTGGTTGGAGGTCACGCTGGGTTTGACGAGCTTGCGGCCCAGGGACTTGCAGTGCTCGTCGGCGCGCTGCAACGCCTGGTTCTTGATTTCGACCCAGCTCAGCAACTGCGTGCCGGAACTGTAGGTGACGCTGTATTGGTCCTTGGCGACGGACGTGACTTCGCTCATGCTGGAACACGCGGTCAGCAGGGCGAGAAGGGCGGCGGCAGGGGCAAGGCGTGCAAGCATGAAAAATCCAGGATTCGCGATAGGCCCCATTACACCACCATGTTGCGGCGCCGGGAAAGGCGCAGGCGGTGCCCCTCCTTCAGGGCGCACCCACCGCGCTGCGCCGGTCAACCTTGCGGCTGAGCACGATGGACGTCTGCGTCTGCTTGACGCCATCGATGAGCCCGATGCGGTCCAGTAGCGCGTCTAGTTGCTCGTGGGTCTCGCAACGCAGGAAGATGAGGTAATCGTAGGGGCCGCTGACCGATGACACTTCCTCAACCTCGGGCATCCTCTCCAGTTCGCGGATCACGGCGGCAGGCGTCTTGGGCAGCACGCTGATGAAGCAATAGGCGCGCACCGCGGCCTCTTCCAGCAGCCGCCCCAGACGCACGCCATAGCCGGCCACGATGCTCTCGCGCTCCAGCCGCGCGATGCGTGCGACCACGGTCGTGCGCGCAAGGCCAAGCTTGCGCGCGAGGATGGCGGCGGGTTCGCGCGCATTGGCCTGCAGCAGGCTCAGCAGTTGCCGGTCGATGGCGTCGAGTCGTTCGTTCATGCGGGGACGAGGGCGGAGGGCGGGAGGCGAAGTGGCGACGGTACAGGCGCCTGCCTGCCCGCGTCAATGCGGCGTGGCGCTAGCCGTCGGACTCGGGAGGAATGCCCCCGTGATAGATGCGGCCGTCGAACTCGAAGCGCGTGATGGTCCGGTGCGCAGCGTCGAAGATGCGGTCCCGGCTGGCGTCGTCCAGGCCATCGTGGTCCGCGAAGCTGAAGCGGCACAGGTCGATGTCGCTGTCGTAGAACGCGCTGTGCACGAAGCGGCTGACATCCGCCTCGTGGGCAAAATGGGCGAACTCGCGCAGTTGCTCCATCTCGTGGAACGAGCCGTTGCGGCTGACCAGCAGCATGCCGAACTTGCGCTCTTCGTCCGCCATGGGCTCGGGCGGCGGCGCCGCGCCATTGGCCTGCGGCTCCTGGCAATCGAATTGCGCGCCGGCTTCGCGCATGGCGGCCAGCACGCGCTGCCATTCCGGTTCTTCCAGCGTCAGGCGGGCCATCATGTAGAACAGGCGCTGGCGGCCCAGGGCGCGCGGCTCGGAGCCGCCCGAATAACTGGGCCATGGGGTCGCTGCGTCCAGACCGGCCAGCTCGGCCATCCTGCTGTCGTTGTAGCCCAGCCTGTCCTGGAGCCGTTGCAGCGATTGCGCGCTGGGCGGGACATAGTTCTGGATGGTTTTCATGAGCGCGCTCCGGTTGAGCCGAACGCCCGGAATCAGCGCCGACGGCGTGCGCCGCAGTGCCCTTGCGGCTACGCTTCATGCTAGCGCCGCCTTTGTCGCTTGCCTAGCCGCAACAGGAAATCCCGTCCTGCCTGATGAGCCCGGACGCACCAGGGCGCCATGCTAGGATTTGCGCCAGATTTCATTGCCAGGAGGCTTACATCATGGATATCCAGGAACAGATCGCCGTTGTCGTGCATACCATCTCGCACCAGGGCGGCCGCATCGATGCGCTCAATTCCACGCTGCTTTCGATGCTGCATCTGGTGAAGAATTCGCCGGGTCTGCGCGAGGCCATCGAGGCGCAACTCGAGCAGAACTACTCTAGCCTGCTGGCGCGCTCGGAGAATCCGCAGTACGTCGCCGGTTTCGAAAGCGTGCGCGATATGGTCCTGACCGCGTTGAAGTGACAGTATGACGACAGTTACCCACAGGTTCTGTGGACAAGCCTTGGGATAGCGCGGGCATAGATCGACAAATGCCTTCAATAACAACGGCTTGCGCCGGGCGGTCAAAAGCGGCTCCATTGCGCTGAAGCGGAGCGCAACCTGTCCGCCGCCACGGCAAGCCAAGCCCGGGTAATATGCGGCCCCATGCGGAATCAGTATTCAATGGAAGGCCGGAACCACGCGCTCACGGCGCGTGTTTCGGAAGCGGCAAAGCTGGCGGCATTCGACCCCGGCAAGCTCTCCCCCGAGGCGCGGGAGAGCTGGGAGCGCATGGGGCACGGTTTCAAGGCCTGGCACGATTTCGACCAGCGTCACCCGATCTTGCGACGCCTTGCACGGCTGCCGATCATCGGCGCCTTGTACCGCAGCGCGCGTCGCCGCCATGTGCAGCGGGCGAGCGGCAAGCTGGTGGTCTGACTGCGCGGGGCGCTACCTGCGGCGGCGCGCGTAGACCTGATAGGCCACCCAGACCAGCACACCGAGCGCCGCCGCGACAGCCAACTTGGTCTCCACGCCGTGCAGGCGCCCCAATAGCGCTTCAATCGTCCGGCCGAACACGAAGCCCAACAGGCTGAAGCAGGCCGCCCAGATGACGGCGGCGATGGCGTTCAACACCAGGAAGCGCATCGTCGAGACCTTTGACACGCCCAGGGCGACAGGCCCGACCGTGCGCAAGCCATATAGAAAGCGCAGAGCCAATATGAATCCGTTGGGATATCGATCGACGGCGGCCAGCGCCTTGTCGAAGGCGGGCTTCTCGCGGATGCGCCGCACGTAGCGATGATCGCGGTAGCGGCGGCCCACATAGAACAGCAACTGGTCCGCCATGAATGACCCGGCGAACGCGCAGAGCATGACATAGGGCAGATGGAACAATCCCTGGTGCGCCAGGAAGCCGGCAAGCACGACCACGCTTTCGCCTTCCAGGAAAGTGCCGGCAATCACGGCCCACAGGCCATAGTCGGCGATGAATTGATGCAGTTCCGCGTTCATCCTGTCCTTTCTTCCACGATGCGCGCCAGCGTTACCAGCGCGTGCGAGATTTCGGGCGTGATGCGCTGTCCGCAACTGACGCGCAGGAAGTGGTCATAGCGCGCGCCATTCGAAAACATCGCGCCGGGCGCCACGCGTATGCCTTGTCGCAGTCCGGCCTCGAAGACATCCATACCCGACACTCCCACGGGCATTTCCACCCAGAGCAGCATGCCGCCTTGTGGCACGCTCAGCCGCGTGCCACGCGGGAAATGCGCGGCGATGGCCTCGGCGGTCATGTCGCGCTGCGTTTTCAGTTCCCGGCGCAGCCGGGACAGATGACGGTCGTAGGCGCGCGAGCCCATGAACTCGGCCACCGCCATCTGCGCCAGCGGTTCGTTGGGGCGGCTTTGCGCAAACTTGAGCATGGCGATCCGGGCTTTCCACCGGCCGCCCAGCAGCCAGCCCAGCCGCATTCCCGGCGCCAGCGTCTTGTGCATCGAAGAGCAATAGATGACGTTGCCCGTGGCGTCCCACGATTTGGCGGCCGCGAGGGGCGTGTCGTCGTCGGTCAGCGCGCCGTACGTGTCGTCCTCGATGAGCGGCACCTGTTGGCGCTCGCACAGGGCCACGAGCCGCGCCTTTTGCGCGTCAGGCATGACGCACCCTAACGGATTCTGGAAATTCGGCACGACGACCACGGCGCGGATGTGGCCGTGGGTCTGGAAGGCCAGGTCCAGGGCTTCGATCGACAGCCCGTGCTGCGGGCTGGTGGGAATCTCGAGCGCGCGCATGCCCAGGCTTTCCAGGATCTGCAGCAGGCCGAAGTAGGCGGGCGATTCCACGGCGATGGTGTCACCCGGCCGGGCGACGGCGCGCAACGCGAGATTCAGGGCTTCGATGCAGCCGTGCGTGACGATGACGTCGTCCGGCGTTGCATTGATGCCGTTGGCGAGCGCGCGGCGGGCCAGCACGCCGCGCAGGTCGGGGTGCCCTTGGGGCGGCACCGGACTCACCAGGACCTCGGGTGACTGCCGCAGCGCGCGTGTCATCGCCTGCTTGAGCGCCTCCATCGGATAGGCCTGGGGCACGGCCGCTGCCAGCGCGAAGTTGGCGCTGACCGGGTGGGCCTCGCATTTGGCGATGAAGTCCGAGACTCGGTCGTGGATGCCGACATACTGCGCCGCGCCCAGGGTCTGCCGGATGTCGGGCTCGCCCACGGGCGGAATGCTGTTGCGCCGGGGTTTGAGGACGAAGTAGCCGGAGCGGGGGCGCGCCTCTATCAGTCCGTCGTCTTCAAGCTGGCGGCAGGCCTGCAGCGCGGTCGACAGGCTGACATGGTGGGTGCGCACCAGCGTGCGGACCGATGGCATGCGCTGGGCCGGGGCAAGCACGCCGGTCTGGATGGCGCGCCGGTAGTGATTGGCCAGGCGAAGGTACAGCGGTTGTGGTTCCATGCGCCGATCTTGCTCCCCCGGGTTGGGCTGTGGGTAGGCACAGATGCTGGCAAAGTACACCATAACAGCCACAAAATCGACACTCTGCATCGGTACAGAAACCCAAATTGTGTGGCTGTTGCGCAAAGCAGGCCGGGCGTAGCCTGTCATGGTCCTACTGGAGATGACCATGACCCCGCACACCCCCTACGATCAGCCAGGCTCGCGCCTGGATCTGCCTTCAGGCGCGAGCCAGGTGATGCCCCTGCGTCCGGGCGCGACCCTGATCTGCACCGAAGGCAGCATTCGTGTGGAAGAGTCAGCAAACGGCTTGGAGGCCACGGGTGGACTGCATTGCGTCGTACGCGTCCGGCTAAACGCAGGGGAGGTGCACGGGGTGTCCTACGGGGGGGCGGTACGCATCACGGCCTTGGCCGGCGCCCAGGTGATATGCCTGGAATCCGTTCGCCCCGTGCCCCCCATCCTGCGCCGCGTAGCCGCTTTTTTTCGTCGAATTCTGTCGAAAAACGGAAATATTCGCGTGGGTGCGCTGCACAAGATTTCAAAATGATGTATGATTCACACATCAGACGCGGGGTGGAGCAGTCTGGCA
>DALZRX010000090.1:0-1323 GCA_032015805.1 Achromobacter sp. | reverse complement strand
TCGTCGGGCTCATAACCCGAAGGTCGTAGGTTCAAATCCTGCCCCCGCAACCAGTTTCAAGCAGTACCGGATCCGCTGGCGGTGCGTTTCAAACCCACCAGCAAGATCCGATCAAAAAGGCCGCGACACCGTCGCGGCTTTTTTTCGTCTGTCGATTGCGCTGGGTCATGCGCGGCTTGCGTCCGGAGTTTCCCGGGTATCCGTGGCCGCACAGGCTCGCAACCCTGCGCTACCATGGGCCACGCGCGCTACATTGCCGCACAGAAGGAGTGTCCATGGGAACCGCAAAATACGATCATCCCGGCTACGTTGCTGATACGGGCGATGAGGGCAAGTACCACGTGGGCATCTGGTGCCCGCACGGTTATCCCGCCCACATCCATATCGGCCGCCCGGCCGAGCGCGGCGATCCCCATGCCCTGCTGAGGCTGCGCATTCCCGACGGGGTTTTCCAGTCGTTGCCTGACGACCCCGAAACGTTATGCCGCCGCGCGCTGGGGCAGGCACTCGACGCCGGACTGCTGCGCACCGTCGCGGTCGACGGCGAATACCAGGAACTCCGTTTCCAGCTCGACGCCGAACCCTGGTCGGGCCCCATGCAGGCGGCCGACCGCGCCTGACGTCTTTCCAGCAAGCGCCGCGGCAGTTACCCACAGGGACTGTGGAAAAGCCTTGGGATAGCTGCTGCGTATATGCGATTTTCATAGCAAAAACATAGGGTTGGCGGCTGCGCTCAAGAAATGGCCGCCGCCGGCCTTTCAAGGCGGTCGCGTCGCCATCGTCTGGGCGCTGAACATGCCCGTGAGACAATCTGCGTCCCGCGGGCCCGGCGCCCGAAGTCCTTTTTCGTCTCCTCGATTCCTCCCGCATGCATTCCGCTTTTTCCAATCCGCGTCCTGTCCTTGAGGCGAAGGCGTCATGAGCCTGTCCGCCAAACGCGTTGCGGTCATCGGAGGCGGCCCTGCTGGCCTGATGGCGGCGGAAAGGTTGAGCGAGGCGGGGGTGCAGGTGGACGTGTTCGACGCCATGCCGTCGGTCGGACGGAAGTTCCTGATGGCGGGGCGTGGCGGACTGAATCTGACGCATAACGAGCCCGCCGAACCCTTTCTGGCCCGCTATGGCGCGCGTGCCGCGGTCGTGCAACCTTGGCTGCAAGTCATGGACAGCGCCGGTCTGCGAAGCTGGGCGCATGACTTGGGCATCCAGACGTTCGTGGGCTCATCGGGGCGGGTGTTTCCGCAGGAAATGAAGGCGGCGCCGCTGTTGCGGTCCTGGCTCGCCCGGCTGCGCGGGCAGGGCGTGCGCTTTCACATGCGGCACCGC
>DALZRX010000089.1:1729-11360 GCA_032015805.1 Achromobacter sp. | reverse complement strand
CACGGCCGCGGGCCTTGCCGCAGGCGCGGCCACGGAATCGGCGGTGGTGGGCACCGCCGCGGAGGCGCTCAAGCACCTGGGCCTGCCGGACGCGGACGTGCAACGCATGGAAGCCAACATCGCCACGGCCTACACGCTGACCTACCTGGTGGGCCTCATCAGCATCGTGTTCTTTACGAGCCAGGTGGCGCCCGCTCTGCTGCGCATCAACCTGCGCGAGGCGTCCAAGGCGCTGGAAGCCAAGCTGGGCGCCGCGCCGGGCGACGACGACGAGGCGGGCCTGCCCACGCTGCCGCGCCTGGTGGGACGCGCCCACGTCGTCAAGGACGTGGACGGCAGAAAGGTGGGCGACGTGGAAGCGCAACTGGGCGGGCGCACCGTGATCAGCCGCGTCCTGCGCGACGGCGAGGCGGTGAATGCAACGCCCGACTATGTTCTTGCGACAGGCGACATCGTGGTGGTGCTGGGCATGCGCCGCTTTGCCTTGAGGGCCGGATCGGTGATCGGTCCCGAAATCCAATTGCCCGAGGCACACGCGGACGATCTGCAACTGAGCGAGCTGCAGGTCATCGTCAGCAAGAAGTCCGTCAACGGCCACACGGTGGGCGAGCTGGCCCTGCGGCCCATCGCCCAGCGCGCGCGGGGCGTCTTCCTGCAATCCATTTCGCGGTCCGGACACGTGCTGCCGATCACGCCGGCGACGGTGGTCCAGTTCGGCGACCTGGTCACGCTGGTAGGCGCCGAGCCGGAGCTGTCCGAGGCAGGCGCGGCGCTGGGCAACGAACTGCGCCGCAGCGGCGTGACCGATCTGGTTTTTCTGGCGTTCGGCATCCTGGCGGGCCTGATGATCGGCAGCCTCAGCGCAAGGGCGTGGGGTATTCCGGTATCGCTGGGCAGCGGGGGCGGGGCGTTGGTCAGCGGGCTGGTCTGCGGCTGGATCAACGCCAAGCGGCCCTCGATCGGACACATGCCGGCCCACGCGGTGCAGTTGCTCAAGGACCTGGGGCTGGCGATCTTCGTGGCCTGCGTGGGATTGTCGGCCGGACCCGATGCGCTGTCGCTGATCCGCGAGCACGGCGCGGTGCTGCCGGTGATCGGCTTGTTGGTGTCGTTGGGCCCCGCCTGCCTGTCGCTCTGGGTGGGGCACAAGCTGCTCAAGATCGAAGGGCCGCTGCTGGTGGGCGCCATCGCCGGGCAGCACGTCAGCACCCCAGCCATCAGTGCAATCCTGACGGCCAGCGGCAGCTCCGTGCCACTGCTGGGCTACACGGTGACGTACGCGATCGCCAATGTGCTGCTGCCGGTGCTGGGGCCCATCATCGTGTCCCTGGCGTATCACCTGAGCTGAGCCGTACGCACACCCTTTTCGGGTGATGAGAGGCCCGCTGAGAATATTGCATAAGGTTATATGACTTGCGTATTTCCTCGCCTAAAGGTTTGATGGAAGAATCGATTCACACGAGGTAACCTCCGCCAGGAACAATACCTGCGCTGCGGTCCATGATGAACCGCCAGCCAGCCCCATCAACTGAATCCCCGTACAGGAGACACCATGAGTCAATTACGCCTGGGCGACACCGCCCCTGATTTCGAGCAGGAATCCTCGGCTGGCCCGATCCGCTTCCACGAGTACCTGGGCAACAGCTGGGGTGTGCTTTTCTCGCATCCGGCCGACTTCACGCCCGTTTGCACGACCGAGCTGGGTTACACCGCCAAGCTCGCCGACGAATTCGCCAAGCGCAATGTGAAAGTCCTGGCCCTGTCCGTCGACGGCGCCGATTCGCACGCCAAGTGGATCGACGACATCAACGAGACGCAATCGACGACGGTCAACTTCCCGATCATCGCCGACAAGGATCGCAAGGTTTCCGAGCTCTACGACATGATCCACCCGAATGCCAGCGCCACGGCTACCGTGCGCTCGGTCTTCATCATCGATCCGAACAAGAAGGTCCGCCTGACCATCACGTATCCGGCCAGCACGGGGCGCAATTTCAATGAAATCCTGCGCGTCATCGATTCGCTGCAACTGACGGACAGCCACAGCGTGGCCACGCCCGTGAACTGGGAAGACGGCGACGACGTGATCATCGTGCCGTCCCTGCAGGACGAAGCGGTCATCAAGGAAAAATTCCCGAAGGGCTACAAGGCCGTGCGTCCGTACCTGCGCATCACGCCGCAACCGAATAAGTAAATGCGAAAAACGGGGGGTTGAGCCCCCCGCTTCAAAGCGGTCCCAAACCGCCTGAACCGCCGCGATCTTCATAGAGGATCGCGGCGGTTTTTCTTTGTTGGGATGCGCGTCCTATATGCCTCTTGGCGATGAGCAACCAAAAAATGATTCGTTCCGTTCAGATCGTCCGGCACGCAAACTTGCCTCCACATTGCAGATCACAGGGAGCAGGGGATGTCTTTCAGGAAAGTTGGTTGGTTGGTCGCCTTGGCCGCGGTGACGGTCTCATTCGCCGCGATTGCGCCGGCAGAGGCGCAACAGAAACAGACGCTGCTGAACGTGTCCTACGATCCGACGCGCGAACTCTACCGCGCGATCGATGACGCTTTCATCAAGCAGTACAAGGAAAAGGCCAACGTCGACCTGACGATCCGCCAGTCGCATGGGGGCTCCGGCCGCCAGGCGCGCTCGGTCATCGACGGGCTGGAAGCCGACGTGGTGACGCTGGCGCTGGCCTACGACATCGACGCGGTCGCCGACCGCGGCCTGCTGCCCGAAAACTGGCAGACCCGCCTGCCGCAGAACAGCTCGCCGTACACGTCCACCATCGTGTTCCTCGTGCGCAAGGGCAACCCCAAGCAGATCAAGGACTGGGACGACCTGATCAAGGACGGCGTGCAGGTCATCACGCCGAATCCCAAGACCTCGGGCGGCGCCCGCTGGAACTACCTGGCCGCCTGGGCCTACGCCCTGGAAAAGAACGGCGGCAGCGAGGACAAGGCGCGCGCCTTCGTCGGCGACCTGCTCAAGCACGTGCCGGTGCTGGACACCGGCGCACGCGGCGCCACCACGACGTTCGTGGAACGCGGTGTGGGCGACGTGCTGCTCGCCTGGGAAAACGAGGCATTCCTGGCCCTGGAAGAGCTGGGTCCGGACAAGTTCGACATCGTGGTGCCGTCGCTGTCCATCCTGGCCGAGCCGCCGGTGGCTGTCGTCGACAAGGTCGTGGACAAGAAGGGTACCCGCGCCGCCGCGCAGGCCTACCTGGAATTCCTGTACACCCCGGCCGCCCAGGAGATCATTGCCAAGAACTACTACCGGCCGCTGGACAAGACGGTCGCCGCCAAATACGAAAGCAAGTTTCCCAAGGTCAAGCTCGTCACCATCGACGACAAGATCTTCGGCGGCTGGCGCAAGGCGCAGAAGGACCACTTCAGCGACGGCGGCACCTTCGACCAGATCTACCAGCCGCAGAAGAAATAACTGCTTAACGTTCGGACGACGGCCATGACTACCGCCTCGAACCCGACGGCAAACGGCGCGCAAGCGCCTTTTGCCGCTCGGCGCAACAGCCCGGGCGTGCTGCCCGGATTTGGCATTTCCATGGGCTACGCGGTGCTGTATCTCAGCGTGCTCGTGCTGATCCCGCTGGCCGCCTTGCCCATCAAGAGCGCGGGGCTGGGATGGCAGGGCTTCTGGGACGCGGTGACCGCGCCGCGTGTGGTGGCCTCGTACAAGCTGACATTCGGCGCCTCGTTCATCGCGGCGCTGGTGAATCTGGTGTTCGGCACCGTGGTCGCCTGGGTGCTGGTGCGCTATCGCTTTCCGGGCAAGAAGGTCCTGGATGCGCTGGTCGACCTGCCGTTCGCGCTGCCGACCGCCGTGGCGGGTATCGCCCTGACCGCGCTGTATTCGCAAAAGGGCTGGCTGGGCGGGCCGCTGTCCGAATGGTTCGGCCTGAAGGTGGCATTCACGCCGCTCGGTATCGTCATCGCGCTCATCTTCATCGGCGTGCCATTTGTCGTGCGCACGGTGCAGCCGGTGCTGGAAGACGTCGAGCGCGAAATCGAAGAGGCCGCCGCCAGCCTGGGCGCGGACCGCTGGCAGACTTTCCGCCGTGTGCTGCTGCCAACCATCGCGCCGGCCCTGATGACCGGCTTCGCGCTGGCATTTGCGCGCGCGGTGGGCGAGTACGGGTCCGTGGTGTTCATTGCGGGGAACATGCCGATGGTGTCCGAGATCACGCCGCTGCTGATCATTTCCAAGCTGGAGCAGTTCGACTACGCCGGCGCCGCCGCGATCGCGACGGTGATGCTGGTGCTGTCGTTCGTGCTGCTCCTCATCATCAACCTGTTGCAGGGCTGGCAGGCGCGCCGCGGCCTGGGGAGGCTGTCATGAGCGCATCGGATCGTCCCGCTCACCTGACCGAGCCGCGCTGGGTGCGCGGCGTTCTGCTGTTCATCGCGCTGGGCTTCCTGGCGCTCTTCCTGCTTGTGCCGCTGGCGGCCGTGTTCGCCGAGGCATTCCGGAAGGGCTGGGCGCTTTATCTTGAAGCCATTGTCGAGCCCGACGCATGGGCCGCCATCCGGCTGACGCTGCTGGTTGCGGCCATCGCCTTGCCGGTGAACCTGGTGTTCGGCGTCGCTGCCGCGTGGGCCATCACCAAATTCCAGTTCCGCGGCAAGCAGTTCCTGATCACGCTGATCGACCTGCCGTTCTCGGTGTCGCCCGTGGTGGCGGGCCTTGTGTTCGTGCTGCTGTTCGGTTCGCAGGGCTGGTTCGGGGAATGGCTTCAGGCGCACGACATCAAGATCGTCTATGCGGTACCCGGCATCATCCTGGCGACGTTGTTCGTGACCTTTCCCTTCGTGGCGCGCGAGCTCATTCCGCTGATGCAGGCGCAGGGCAGCGAGGAAGAGCAGGCGGCGCTGACGCTGGGCGCGAGCGGCTGGCAGATTTTCTGGCGCGTGACCCTGCCCAACATCAAATGGGGCCTGCTGTACGGCGCCATCCTGTGCAATGCGCGCGCGATGGGGGAGTTCGGGGCGGTGTCGGTCGTGTCCGGGCAGATCCGCGGGCTCACCAACACGATGACCCTGCACGTCGAGATCCTCTACAACGAATACCAGTATTCCGCGGCGTTCGCCGTGGCCTCGCTGCTGGCCTTGCTGGCGCTGGTGACGCTGGTGGCGAAGAACGTGGTCGAGTGGCGCAACGCGCGCCTTCTGCGGGGTGCCGACCAACCGGTGGAGTATCCCGGTCCCGCGGCATCCATCAATCCGGCGGTCGCCTGACAGGCCGGACAAGGAGACACAGGCATGAGTATCGAAGTACGCAATCTTTCCAAGCGGTTCGGCCAGTTCCGCGCGCTGAACGATGTGTCGCTGCACATCGAGACCGGCGAACTGGTGGCGCTGCTGGGGCCGTCGGGCTGTGGCAAGACGACGCTGCTGCGCATCATCGCTGGTCTGGAATCGGCCGACTCCGGCAGCGTGCTGTTCGCGGGCGAGGACGCCACGGCGGTGGACGTGCGCCAGCGGCAGGTGGGGTTCGTGTTCCAGCACTACGCGCTGTTCAAACACATGACGGTGTTTGAAAACGTGGCCTTTGGCCTGCGCGTCAAGCACCGTTCGCAGCGCCCGTCCGAGGACCAGATCAAGCGCAAGGTGCATGACCTGCTGGGCCTGGTGCAACTGGACTGGCTGGCCGACCGTTATCCGGCGCAGTTGTCGGGTGGGCAGCGCCAGCGCATCGCCCTGGCGCGCGCGCTGGCCGTCGAGCCGCGCGTGCTGCTGCTGGACGAGCCCTTCGGCGCGTTGGACGCGAAGGTCCGCAAGGAACTGCGCCGCTGGCTGCGGCGGCTGCACGATGAACTGCACGTGGCCAGCGTGTTCGTCACGCACGACCAGGAAGAGGCGCTGGAAGTCTCGGACCGCGTGGTGCTGATGAACGCCGGGCGCATCGAACAGGTGGGCACGCCGCGCGAGGTCTGGGAAGGTCCGGCCACGCCTTTCGTCTATGGATTCCTGGGGGACGTGAATCAGCTTCAGGGCTCCGCCACGCGTGGCGTGTGGCAAGGCGCCGGCCTGTCGTTGCCCGCGCCGGAACTGGCGCAGGCCGACGCGCAACGCGCCACCGCGTACGTGCGGCCGCACGAATTCGAGGTCGAGCGCTATCGCGCCGGCGCCGAAGGCATTCCGGTGCGCCTGTCGCATGCCTATCTGGCGGGTCCCAGTGCATATCTGGAACTGGCGCGCCAGGACTCCGACACCATCATCGAGGCCGAGGTGCCGGAATCGCTTTATCAGGAGCTCAACCTGCGGGACGGCGAGATCCTGCTGGCGCGTCCCCGGCGCGCTCGTATTTTTGCGGTGCAACCATGACAACGACCGAACTTTCCACCGAACTCAAACCCGCCTTGGCGGCGCGTTGGCGCGAGCTGACCGAGCGGCTGGCCGACATTCAGCGGCGCTACCCGGACGCCGCGCTGGCGTCTTCCTTGGCGGCCGAGGACATGGTGCTGACGCACGCCATCTATGACTCGGGCCTGGACCTTGAAGTCTTCACCCTGGACACGGGCCGGCTGCACGCCGAAACGCTGGGCGTGCTGGACTCCGTGCGCGAGCGGTATGGACGCGCGGTCACGGTGTACCGGCCCATCCAGGCCGCGGTCGATGAGCATGTCGCCGCGCACGGCGCCCATGCGTTCTACGAAAGCGTAGACCTGCGCAAGGCCTGTTGCCAGATCCGCAAGGTCGAGCCGCTCAAGCGCGCACTGGCCGGTCGCGGGGCCTGGATCACGGGTCAGCGGCGCGCGCAGTCCACGACGCGCGGCGAGCTGCTGCTCGAAGAGGACGACAAGACCTTCGGCCTCTACAAGTTCAATCCTTTGTCCGAGTGGAGCGAGGAAGACATCTGGTCGGCCATCCGCGCGCTCGGCATTCCCTACAACCCGCTGCACGACCAGGGCTACCCGTCCATCGGTTGCGAACCCTGTACGCGTGCCATCCGGCCCGGCGAAGACCTGCGGGCAGGGCGCTGGTGGTGGGAGTCGTCCGACTCGAAGGAGTGCGGCCTGCACGCCGGTAACCGGGTCATCAGTATTGCGGCGCGCGCCAATTGAGCGCAGCCATGAACTCAAAATCGTTTTAGGGGAATACCTATGTCTGCTGTGATCCAACGCAGCCACCTGGATTGGCTGGAATCGGAAGCGATCTTCATCCTGCGCGAAGTCGCCGCCGAATGCGAAAAGCCCGTGCTGCTGTTTTCGGGCGGCAAGGACTCCGTGGTCCTTCTGCGCCTGGCCGAAAAGGCCTTCCGGCCTGGACGCTTTCCGTTCCCGCTGATGCACATCGACACCGGCCACAACTTCGACGAGGTCATCGCGTTCCGCGATGCACGCGCGGCCGAGCTGGGCGAGACCTTGATCGTGCGCAGCGTCGAGGATTCGATCAAGCGCGGCAGTGTCGTGCTGCGCCGCGAGACCGATTCGCGCAATGCGGCGCAGGCTGTGACGCTTCTGGAATCCATCGAGGAATTCGGATTCGATGCGTGCATTGGCGGCGCGCGCCGCGACGAGGAGAAGGCGCGCGCCAAGGAGCGCATCTTTTCATTCCGCGACGAGTTCGGCCAGTGGGATCCGAAGGCCCAGCGTCCAGAGCTCTGGAGCCTGTTCAACACCCGCGTGCACCGTGGCGAGAACATGCGCGTCTTCCCGATCTCGAACTGGACCGAGCTGGACGTCTGGCAGTACATCCAGCGCGAACAGTTGGCGCTGCCATCCATCTATTACGCGCATGAGCGTGAGGTGGTGCGGCGCAAGGGCCTCCTGGTGCCCGTCACGCGGCTGACGCCGCCGGCGGACGGCGAACAGATCGAACGCCTGTCGGTGCGGTTCCGCACGGTGGGCGACATTTCCTGCACCTGCCCGGTGGCCTCCGACGCCGGCGACACCATGGCCATCATCGCGGAGACCGCCGTGACGGACATCACCGAGCGCGGGGCCACGCGCATGGACGACCAGACTTCCGAGGCCTCGATGGAGCGCCGCAAGAAGGAAGGCTATTTCTGAATGCAAGACGCGCCGGCGCATGCCGGCGCCTGGGGAACCACATGAACGCACTGAACGATTCCTTTCTTTCCGGCGCCGACACGGGCGTGCTGCGGCTGATCACGGCCGGCTCCGTCGACGACGGCAAGTCCACGCTGATCGGCCGCCTGCTGTATGACAGCAAGGGCGTCTTCGCCGACCAGCTCGACGCCATCTCGCGCGCGAAACACAAGCGGGTCGCGGGCGACGGCATCGATTTTTCGCTGTTGACGGACGGCCTGGAAGCCGAGCGGGAGCAGGGCATCACCATCGACGTCGCTTACCGCTACTTCTCGACGCCCTCGCGCAAATTCATCATTGCGGACGCGCCGGGCCACGAGCAGTACACGCGCAACATGGTGACCGGCGCATCGACTGCGGACGTTGCCGTCATCCTGATCGACGCCACGCGCGCCGCCGACGGCAAGCTGCTGCCGCAGACCAAGCGGCACAGCACCATCGCGCGCCTGCTTGGCATCCGCCACATCGTCGTCGCGGTGAACAAGATGGACCTGGTGGACTGGGACCGCGCCGTGTTCGAACGCATCCGCGACGCGTACGCGGACCTGGCGGGCAAGCTGGGCATCGCGCATTTCGACGCGTTGCCCTTGTCCGCGCTGAGCGGCGACAACGTCGTCACGCTGTCCGGCAAGACGCCTTGGTACGAAGGTCAGCCATTGCTCGCGCTGCTGGAATCGCTGGACCTGTCGGGCGATGGACGCGCCTTGCCGCTGCGCTTTCCGGTGCAGTGGGTGGCGCGCCATGGCGGAGACCGCGCGGACGATTTCCGCGGCTACGCCGGTCGTGTCGCCAGCGGCGTGCTGCGCCCCGGTGATGAGGTGACGGTGCAGCCGTCGGGTGTGAGCGCCGTGGTGCAGGAGGTTCGCGCCTTCGATCGCGCGCTGGACGAAGCGGTGGCCGGCGACTCGATCACGCTGGTGCTGGATCGCGACGTCGACGTGTCGCGCGGCGACGTGATCGTGCATGCCTGCGCGCCGGCGCAGGTGTCGCGCGAGTTCGAAGCGGAGCTGTGCTGGCTGGATGCGCAGGCCTTGAATCCCGCGCGCAAGTATCTGCTCAAGTCGGGCACGCGCCTGACGTCGGCCAAGGTGCGAGCGGTGTTGTCGCATCGGGACATCCACGAACTGCAGGAAGTGGAAAACACCGAAGGCACCTTGCGCATGAACGACATCGGACGCGTGACGCTCACCACGCGCGAGTCGCTTGCAGTGGATCGGTATGACGATGTGGCGGCGACCGGCGCATTCATTCTGATTGACGAAGCCACGCATCAAACGGCGGCGGCGGGCATGCTGCGGTAAACCGCAAAACCTGCCGAAAAGCGGGCCCCCGCAGCCCGTCTTTTGCTGTTGTTTTTCGTCCAAACCCAATGTTGGCGCGGGTTTCCGGGCGATATCGCAAGATGAAATCGAATTGTTCAGACGATGTCTTCTTCTTGCGGTAAAGTTGGTCTGTCTTACGAAAAGGGCTTTTGGTGCTTGTCAAAACCACTGTGTTTTTGTACAGTAGTTTTTATGGCACGCACCGATCATTCTTTTCCCGCCGGTTCTGGGTCCCCGGCTGCCGCC